>DASZMG010000031.1:0-10407 GCA_035551975.1 Candidatus Acidiferrales bacterium
CGTCGACCGGGAAGGCCGGCTGGGATTCCACGTCCACTTGAGCGCGCTTCAAAGTTTCAAGCAGCGGCTCCGAAGGGCCTTCTCCGCCCGCCACGTAGAGCACCTGCGGCTTGCGCACGGTGATGGCCTGCGAGAAAAGAACCTGTTCAATGCCAGTGGCCGAGACATGCACTTCGACCAAGTCCACGCCGGGATCGTTCATGTGCGCGGCGAGATCCACCGCATTGCTGCCGGCCTTGAAATCGGTGTTGGCGGTGGCAATCTCCTGGCCCTGGGAGGTCATCCAAACGCGCGCCGAAAAGGGGCGCGAACTCTCCACGCCCACCGAAACCGTGAAGCGCTCGCCCGAAAATACCTGTTGAGGCGACGCCACGCTTTCAAGCTGCACCGGCAACCGGGCCGTGCCGCCAGAGGGAACCGTAAATATCTCGACGCCGCGCTCGCGCGCGCGAATGGCTTCCGTCAACGCGCTACCCTGTGTTTCATTTCCGTCGCTGACCAGCACGATGCGCCGCGCGCCTTGCGAAGGGAAAGTGCTCAGCGCCAGTTGCATGGAGCCGGCAATATCGGTAGCCATTCCGCCGGTGGAATCCAGCGTGTCGGGGATGGTCACTTTGTTGGGGTCCGCCGGGACTGGGAGCATCTTGGGCGTTCGCGCGAAGGTGATCAGGCGCAACTCCGCGCTTGATTTCTTTTTCACCAGGTCGCGCAAGATGGCCTGCCCACGCTGCACCGATTCCCGCGGCATGCTCGCGGAGGTATCCATGACAACGGTGACAGCGAGCCTTTGCGTGAGAATCGCGGCCCACGGATCGGCCAGGGCAAACACGATGACGATGAACACCAAACTCTTCAGCGCCAAACACAGGCGCGACGCCCCGGGAGACTTGCGCATCAGCAGCCACACCAGTGGCAGCAGCGCCAGCAGAGCAAAGAAAATGGGACGTTCGAATGTCATTCCGCCGCCTGAGTGAACCCTCTACCTGACTGAACCTTTTACAACTGAACCTTTATAGCTAACCGTTCCGTGACTGAATCTTCTACCTGCTACCTGACTGAAATCTGCGAGCTGACCGAACTTTACCTGGCCCGTCCAGCTAAGTGATGAAATTCGGATCAAGCGCTTCGTCGTGTTGCGCTTCGCGTTCGGTGGCCAGCGGGCGCTTGGCCGGTTGAGTATCCAGATACAACTGCTGCGCCAGCACCGCCTGCCGATTGATGCGCGCCGAATAGAACAGCCACCACTCGGCCCAGAGCGCGACGATGGCTAAAATCGCCAGTGTGCGCCACAAATAATTTCCCTGATACGGAATGACTTCCGATTGAATGGACATTCCTTCCGAATCCGCGGGCTGAAGCCGCTGCGATGGCACCAGGGGTGGAGCGTTCACGGCAAACGTAGTGGTGCGGTTCGCGGCCACCACGCGATACAAGCCGGTATCGAGCGCCAGAATGTGCACGCTCGCTCCGTTGCGCGCGAACGGCACGTCCGCTCCATTGGGACCAATCACTCGCGCGGCAGGGCCGGGCAGGTCAAGCTCGCCGGCCGAAAGCGAATCGGAAACGTCTTCGATGGGATGGGTCATCCATTCGACGCTGCCCGCGATCAGCAACGGAAACGCCGGCTGCTGCGGGAAATTCGAATCGTGCGGATCGAATCCCACGATCAAACTTTTGCGATGATTCTGCTCGCTGGCGACGATCAAGGGAACGGGCGGCGTGCCTTCTCCGGAGGCCAGCACCACATCGCCCTCCGGTACTTTCAATGTGGCGGCGCTTCGCACGCTGACGTCTCGCGTGCGCACCCAGCGCGTGGCAGGATGCTCCGGGTTCCAGTCCGTTACGCGAATCGGACGCGGCAGCGTTCCCTGCCCGCGCACAAAGTAGATGGCATTTGCTGCGGGATTGACCGGCGGCGATGCCACGTCATAGATGGAGACATCCACACCCGCGTTCTTTGCGGGAGCGGCGCCGCCGCGCACAAATTCCACCTTCATGTAGGGGTTGGCGTCGAGCACCGGGCGCAAATCATTCTCGAAGCTTTTGCGCGAGGTAAACACGGCGACCTTCACAGGACGGAACGCCGGCACATAGACAGTCGCGCGATCATCGGCCCTAAGATCGTCGGCAGGCGTGATCTGCGCTTCGAGCAACCCGCCCTGGGCGGTGGTGAACTCATCGTTCACGGCCGCCAGTTGATCAGGCGCCAGCGCCAGATCGTGTTGCATCAGCGGCTGCCCTGCGACGGACAACCTCAAAACAATATTCGCTTTCGCGGCGCTGTAATTCTTGAGCTGCGTCAACAGATGCCAGCGTTCCGGCTGGTTGGCATCGCGCTGGAGGGCCAGGCGGGTGATGCCGCGATTCGTGACGGTCTCTTTGTCGCCAACCAGGCGCACCAGAAATTGCGGATGATCTCCGCTGCCGTCGGCGGGTGCCACTTCGTTGCGGAATTGGTTAATCGCGGCGGATTGCTGCGCATCCACCATGCCCGGGCCGATGTAAACGAGAAGCCCTCGCCGGGAGCCAGCCAGCGCCGCCTTACCGGCCTGCAGCGCGCGCGGGATATCCGCGACGTTGCTCGAGGGCCGGAGCTGTGCAATCGCGCGGCGCTGGGCGACGCGGTCCGTTGAAAAAGGAAGAATGGGCAAATCGTCGGCTTCGGTGCGCTGCAACAGAACTTCATCGCTCGCGGGCAGCGTGTTCAGGACCCGATTCGCCGCTTGCCGGATTTGATCGATCCAGGGAACTCCGCCGGCCGCCTGTGCCTGCGACCAGATCGATCCATCGAGCACCAGCACCACGCGGCGGCTTTCCATCACGGTTCCCCAGCGCGGATTCGCCAGCGCGAGAATTATCAGAAGCAGAAAGATAAGCTGCGCCAGCAGAGCCCAGGGCTCGCGAAGCCACCGGCGCCGGCGGTAAACGCTCGGCGGCAAATCGGCCCAGAAGCGCAACGTGGAGACACGCCGCTTCACCGGGCGCTGGTGCAGATAAAGCCACAGCGCCAGCGCGGAGGCCGCCGCAAATAGGCCCAGCACCTGAAGCGGAGTGAGCGCCAGGAAGTTCATGCCAGCACCCGTCCGCTGCGCAGGCTTCGCAGCACGAATTCCTGGTAGGGAATGTTCGTCACGGCGCGCGCGTAGCGTCCGCCGTTGCGCACCGCCAGGCGCTGGAGCTTGCTGGAGAATTCAAGGAAGGCTTTTTCGTACAGCGCCGCTTTCTCGCGCGAGCATTCGATGGTGCGGCGCACGCCGGTTTCCGCTTCCTCCAGCATGAGTTCGCCGAAAGCGGAGGGGCGCTGTTCGTCAGCGCTGTGAACCTGCACGATCACGAAATCGTGTCCGGCGGAGCGCAACACTTCCATGGAGCGGCGCGCGCCGTCTTCATCGAAGAAATCGGAGATGAGCACGGCGATTCCGCGCGACGGAAAATTCGCGACGAATTCCTTGGTGCAGCGGAACAAGTCCGTGCCGCCGCTGGCCTTCAGATCGCTGAGAAATTGCAACACCGGCCAGAAGTTTTCGCGCCCGCCCGCAACCTGCACCGGCTTTTGCAGGCGATCGGAGAATGGAATCACCGCCGAGGTATCCAGCCGCAACAACGCCAGATAACAAAATGTGGCCGCCAGGCGCCGGGCGTAAACGAATTTCGATTCCGGAGCGCCATCCTCGCAGTCCATCGACTCGCTGCTGTCTAATAGGATTCGCACCGGAACGTGGCGCTCGGTCTCGAAAATCTTCAGGAAAAGCTTGCCCAGCCGGAGGTAAGCGTTCCAATCCAAAAAGCGCGGATCGTCGCCGGAGGAGTAGCGCCGGTAGTCCGCAAATTCCATTCCCGGCCCGTGCGTGCGCGAGCGATGATCGGCGCCAATAGGTCCGGTGAGATCCTCGCGGCAGAGCAAGGTGATTTCTTCGAGAGTTTTCAGGAAATCGCGATCGAGTAAGAGCGGAGAAGACATGGCTAAGGGTTAGATGCAGCGGCTACGGGACGGCGTTTCATCCGCCGCCCGCCCGCGGCGCCTCGAACCGTCTCGTCAATTCTTGCTTGTGGTTCTGGCAATCTCGTCCAGCAGATCGTCCGCGGCGCGGCCGTCCGCCTGGGCTTCGAAATTCAGGATGATGCGATGGCGCAGCGCGGGCTTCAGCAGCGCCTGTACGTCTTCCTTGCTGACGTTGAAGCGGCCGTTCAGAAGCGCGCGCACTTTGCCGCCAAGGATCAGCGCTTGAGCGCCGCGCGGCGAGCTGCCGTAGCGAATGTACTTGTTCGCCAGCGAGTTGGCATGTCCGTCGGCATGAGTGGCCAGCACGAGTTGCACCACGTAATCCTGTACGTGCGGGGCCAGCGGCACCATGCGCACCACTTTGCGCATCTCCAGAATTTCGGGCCCGGTGAGCACGTGGCGAACCTGCGGCTCCGCGCCCTGGGTGGTTCGATCGAGAATGTCGTGCAGATCTTCGCGCCCCGGGAATGGCACGCGAATTTTGAAGAGGAAGCGGTCGAGCTGAGCTTCCGGAAGAGGATAGGTGCCTTCCATCTCGAGCGGGTTTTGCGTGGCCATGACGAAGAAGGGTTCGTCCAGCATGTGGGTGGTGTGGCCCACGGTCACCTGTTTTTCCTGCATGGCTTCGAGCAGAGCCGATTGCGTTTTGGGCGTGGTGCGGTTGATTTCGTCCGCCAGCAGCAGGTTGGTAAAGATGGGGCCGCGTTGAAAATCGAGAATCTTCCGCCCTTCGCCGTTTTCCTGCACCACCGATGTTCCGATCACGTCGGCGGGCATGAGGTCCGGCGTGAATTGAATGCGCGAATACTTCAGCGAAACGGCTTGGGCCAGCGTGCGCACCAGCAGGGTCTTCCCTACTCCCGGAACTCCCTCGAGCAACACGTGCGCGCCCGCAAGCAACGCCACCAGAACGCCTTCGACGACTTCGCCTTGTCCCACGATCGCTTTGGAAATCTCATTGCGTACTTCCACCATTTTTTCGGAAAGCGATTCGATTTGGCGTTCCAGCGGCTGGTCGCTCTTTTGATTTTCCGTCAGCACTGTGGCCCGTCCTTTGCCCGTTGCCCGGTCGGCTTGAATTTGTGCGTCCCGAATTTATTCTGATGGCTTCTGTGTTGTGTGCTCGAAATATCGCTGTACGTACAGCCGGTAGCGCACCGGAATGTTTTCCTGCTCCGCGCCCTTGATGGCCGCAACCGGTTGAGGCTTGATGTCCTGCAACGGCAACTGCGCCATGCCTACAGCCGAGGTGGTGCGGATTCTACCCTGTTGGCGGAAATTGTTGGATTCCAAATCCACCCGATCGGCCACAGTATTCTTGGGCAGCGGCGGCGCATTCTTCGGGCCATCCTTGGCGACCGGGGTGCTGCCATTGCCCGCTCCGCCGCCGGGCTTCTTTGAACCGGGAGAAGTTCCAGTATCCTTCTGATCGCTGTCTTTGGAGCTGTCTGACTTGGCTCCCTGCCCGGGCGAATTTCCTGCCTGCTGCGAGGAACCCGCGGCCGAAGGTTGGCCTCCCGATTCTCCGGGCGAACTGGACGGCTGTCCGGCCATGTTCTTCATCAGGTTCTTCAGAGCCTGCATCATCGAGCTTGAATTTGCGGAGGAGGATTGCTCGCCTGCCTGCTGTTGCGCGGCGGATGCCTTTTCGTTTCCATTCTCGCTGGGATTGGGTTGATTGTTGTCCGCCGACTGCTGGTTTTGCGGTGCATCCGCGGCCTGGCTGGCATCCTGCCCTTGGCCCTGAGCGGCTGCATCGCCCGCCTGCGGGTCGCCTACATCGGTCGGATCTCCGGCGCTGGAAGCCTGCGAATCCTCGTCCCAATCGCCGTCAGGCGTCATTCCGTCTTTGGACGACTGCGACGGATCGTCGCTGTTCTTCGCGTCCGGCAAACCTGGAACCGTTTCCGCATCCGCGGCGGCCTGCTGCACTTCTGGCTCCCGATTCACTAAAGCCATCAAATCTTTCTTCACCACTCCCACGAGCGGCGATAGAACCGCTTTCTCTACTCGAGAATTGGCGGCGCTCTGCACCAGCGCCAGGATCGGGGCCTTGAAGTGCACCCGGTACCCCAGCAAGGCCGCCGCGACAAGCGCCAACGTCAGCGTCTGAATCGCGTAGGAGGGCATGCGGATCGGAAAGAGCGATTTAGGGTCAAGCCCCGGCAAGCGCCGCAACGCATCGCGCCGCTGCTGGATAACCATCGGTTCCGTGTGTTCAGGAGACCCCAGGAAAAGGGCCGTGGACAGCCGATCCTGTAGTCCCGCTGCTTCATCGAGTTTACAGGCTACGCGGTAATCGCTCGCTCTTTTCGCCCAGGCTTGAAGGATAGTGACGGCGATGCTCACGCCGAGAGCGATGAGCGCCACGACGAGCACACCGGTTAGCCGCCGGCTCACCGCTGCAGCTAAAATCACGGCAACAGCGATCCAGCTAACCCACACCAGCCACCGCTTCACGAAATCGTTCGTGAGGGCTCGCCGCTTGGCGACGCGGACCAACTCCAGCAATCCCTGTAGATCACTTGAGTACTGGAGATGAACGTTTCGCTCGGAAGGTAAAGCCCGCTCAGCCGATTTCTCGAAACCGAACGCGGCCTTCCAGCGGTCTGCCATTAAGAAGGGCCGCTCGTTTATCTTTCTTTTTGTTATAGGCATTACGTCCCTAGTTCGCGACAAGGCCAGCTCACAAGGCCAGCTCAACAGATACCTAGTTGCTCAGTTTACTCCAAGGCATCCGCTTTTCAATCCAATCTACCCTGAGGAGCGCGATTTGAATTTTGGATATCGGGAAGGAGCAGTCCTGCTACTACCAAGCCGCTCAAAACCAAGCTCTGGAACCTCTTCCGCGTTCCGACTTCCCGCGTCGCATCCCTTCGAAGGCGCTCCCGAGCGCCGTTCCATCTTCATTCAGCGGCAAGTAAGTATCACGAACGATGCCGCCGCGTCTACTCCGCGTCCACTCTGCAAACCCTTTTCCGCTAAGTGTTCCGATTCGCTTTAGAGGCGGAGCGTTGCCCACGCTTCGGCTCCTGTTCGCCACGCCACAGCGCTCGATTCCCCCGAACGGACGGCCGCAACGTCGCAGCGAGGCCGTCTGTTTATTGTTTGGTAATTACAACGGTTTAATGACATTCAGCGGTGGGTCGCGCTCTTGCCGGTGGAATTGCCGGGCTGTTTTGGCGAACAGAATGGAGAAAGCGGCGAGATAAGCGCTAACCTTTAACTGTATCATTCTGAGACACGTGAGCTTGCGCACGCAACCGAGATTGCTTTGTATTGTAAGCAGGCTAGTACTAGTTTTTCATTTTTCATACTTTTCTCGCTATTCAGGTCACAGGTAGCTATTTTTGCAGTCTAGCATAACGGTTTCCTGGAGCAGCTTTCGGGCTGGCCGATGGCTGTCACATTTGAAACAAACGCCCTGAAATCAGTTGATTCCGCACTGAGAAACCTTTAATGTCCTCCCGTCGCAGACTTTCGCCCACTCTTACAAAGAAAAAGGAACTTTTCCATTGGGGCTGCCCATTCGTCCGGGAGAACAACTGAGGGAATTGCGGAATCGCCTGGGCGTAACCACTCGTGAAGTAGAGGAATTCAGCAGGACCATCGCTGAGGATCGTCACAACGAAGAGTTTTATATATCCAACGCCTGGCTGACGCAGCTCGAAAATAAAGCGTCTATTCCCAGCATTTATAAGCTCTATAGCTTAAGCGTTATCTACCGGACCAGGTTCCAGGATTTGCTCGGCGTTTTCGGCATTGATTTGGATGCCAGTACGCGATACCAGATCGCCCTGCCCCTTCAAAACACTCATTTGGCTTCTCTGGAAGCTCCCGATCCCCAAAAAGCGATCACCTTCCCCGTTCGTTTCGATAAGAGCTTTACATTGGAGAAAACGAGCCTGATCTCACGGATGGTCGAAGTCTGGGGCGAGGTGCCCGTCGCGCTCATACAAAAGCTGGATGTCCGGAAATGCCAGTATGGCTACGTGGGAATTCAGGACTACTACATGTATCCGCTGCTTCGTCCCGGTTCCTTCGTACAAATCGAAGCCCGGCAGAGCAAGTCGGACACTTCCGAATGGCGCTCGGAATTCGACCGGCCCATCTTTTTCGTGGAATTGCGTGAGGGTTATGCGTGTTCCTGGTGCGAGACTCGCGGATCCCGGATCACGCTGATCCCACACCCTCTTTCCGGGTGCGGCATCCGGCAGTTCGCCTATCCTTCCGAGGCGGAAATTATCGGCCAGGTAACTGGGGTTGCCATGCGTCTGGTACCGCCGGCTGCGGAGTATGCAGACGCGCCTCCAAAATTGCCAAGGCGATCTTGAAATTCGAAAATAGAAATTCCCCTGTCAACTCATCCGTATCCAGAGGAACCGCTACCCTGTAAGGTTCCAGCTTCTTCCATGTGGCTATAAAATCGCTTGGCGCGGTGCGACTGGAGATCATATAGCTATTCATCTGCCCGATGAGTTGCTCCAGGGAAGCTCCCACCAGTTCCTGAAAGGCTTCCCGGTGGCAATCCGCCAGCGCTTCGCAGACCGCTTCTTCGGGGTATCGCGCCGCTAATCCATCGTGATAGTAAAACCCGGTGTTGTAGTCGCGTGTAGAAGCCAGATAAATCAACCGGTCGAGCGGGCGCGTAATGGAAGCCAATGTTCGCCTGCGAAGATCCTCGGCGGCTTCCAACACATCTGTCCGTTTCAAGACGTTCTTCATCTTTTACCTGAATTGCGTGCCTGGATCGCGCCTACATCACGCTCAACTTACGAGCCGATTCCTTGGCCAGCCCGCCTGCTTGAGCCGGCTTGAGGAAGTTCATTACCTCTTCCGATGTGGCGCAGACCGTCGCCGCCGCAGCCGCAACTCGACCGGCCATGCGCGGAGCCGCATACGGTCCTCGCAGGTAAATCACGAACTGCAGCGCCCTGCAGAACCACAGCAAACTAAAAAATTCAGACGCCAGCCGAATCTCCGTGCCCAGCCTCAGCCGCGAGTAAAACCGGGCGGAACCCAGATGAAACTGCTGCAGATTTCGAATTCGCTGCAGCAGATACCCCGCCCACAGGAGCGCCAAGCGCTTCCGTTCCGCGAGGAACAACTCCTGGACTTCCTTGGTGCTCTCGGCTAGCAGAAACTCGTAGTCAGCCTTGGCGAAGATTCGCTCCACGATTTCTGCCGGCAACAGGCCGCTTTGCAACACGCTCAAATCCTCACGCGCACGAAGAACGTCCAGCGCGCTGCCTTCCACCCGGGCCCGAGGCCGCACGAACAGGTAGATTGAGGCAAGGAAAACGACCGCGAAAATTACAAATAAAAATAGCTCCATCATGGTCGCGCCATCCTGCCAAGGTGCGCGCGTACTTCGTCCGTGATCCCACTGGTCTTTGCCGCGAGCAAATCGTATTCAGACGGAACTAGCCTGTCGAAAGGCGTGCCGCGAACTGGTGCGTATGTCCACATTGACCGCAACCACTGCACCAGCGAAATCAGGTAAAAAAGCGGCAGAAGATAATGCCAAGCAGTGTCCAGCATCGGACCGAAGTAAGCTCTTAATTCGAGCGTAATTACGGTAACTCCGAGCCAGATTCCGTAACCCACAATCATTCCACGGATGTTGCGACTAACCTCTAAATCGTAATAACGCGTGATGCCTATAGCCGCCAGGAAGAAGACCATCTGCACCGCGAGAAAGTCTCTTTCCGCCACCACCTTTCGCGTGGACGGGTCTGGAAATCCTATAGGACTTGCCGGGTGCAAAAGCGTAACGGCCAACACGACCGCAAAAATAGCCAATCCCAAGATCTGCGACATGCGATCAATCCCAGGGTAGCGGGAAAGCACATGCCTGAAGATTTCCAGGATGATGCCGTATCCAAGCACGATGTTCAGCACCTCGGCTCTAGCAGTCCAGGTCAGATACACGCTTGGATGGGTCACCCGGACAACGTAGAGCAGCACGTCCGAGCACAATACGCTCGCAATGTAAAAAAAGAAAAAAGGAAACCGGGGCAGCGTTCGGAGCTGGACGCTCCTCACCAAGATCATTGATTCAACAAAGATGCCTGTCCACCAAAGAATCAATGTCAGCATAGATAGATGAGTATGCTAGTCGGATCGACATTGTAACATAAAAAGGGGAGAAGCTGGCGCTTCCCCCCTTTAGGGGTTATCAGATCGGCAATACCTTCGGGCCAGGGCCGAACTCTCGGAGAATACGTGCTTTAGACCACCCGTTCAGAATTGGGTGAGTGAGTGCCTTGCGCGAGCGTGGGATTCGAGTTCGGTGAATGCGTTCCCTGAGCCACCATCACACTCGAGTTCGGCGAATGAGTACCCTGCGCGAGCGTCGGATTCGAGTTCGGTGAATGCGTTCCCTGAGCCACCGTCACACCAGC
>DASZMG010000032.1:0-33462 GCA_035551975.1 Candidatus Acidiferrales bacterium
TGAGCCACCGTCACACCTGCGTTCGGCGAATGCGTTCCTTGCGCTATCGTCGGATTCGAGTTCGGTGAATGCGTTCCCTGAGCCACCATCACACCTGCGTTCGGCGAATGCGTTCCTTGCGCTATCGTCGGATTCGAGTTCGGCGAATGCGTTCCCTGAGCCACCGTCACACCTGCGTTCGGCGAATGCGTTCCTTGCGCTATCGTCGGATTCGAGTTCGGTGAATGCGTTCCCTGAGCCACCGTCACACCCGCGTTCGGCGAATGTGTTCCTTGGGCTAGTGATACTGTGGGGCTTACCGCCAGTGCCAAAAGAGCAACGGCGCCTGCAAACAGAACTGCTTTCGCGGTTCTCATTTTCTTAATCTCCATGTAGAGCGTTTTTTAGGTGGGCCCAGTTCCTGCGGGTGGCACCTTAGGGGGTGGCGGCGATCACCTTTGTTGCCGTTTTTCTTGCTCATGCTAATAAGCAGGTACAGAACAGGAAGGAGTTAAAAGACAGCAGAAGCGCTATTTATGGAGGCTTGATCCGGTCACGGGACGGTGGCTTGACGGCTGAAAACTCAATCGAATCATGGCGGTCCGGCAGTCACTGCATTGGTGGTAACGGATTGGCAAACAGATCCCCAATCAGTTCTGGATCGTAACGCGTGGCTAAGGTATTCACTGTATGCAGGAGATTTTGCCCTTACTTGGCCGACTATGGACGCAACAACCTCTCAGCCCCTGCCGTCTGCGAACGTCGAGCCCCAATCCTTTCAGGAAAACCTTCGAAAGCTGGAGACCCGGCAGTGGTGGCTGTGGACTTCCACAGTCCTCGTACTCATCCTGCTCACCATTGGCGTGGCATCGTTCGCCTTCCCTGCGTTGATGAGCAGCGGGGACTCGAATTACTCGTTCAATCTTAACCAGTCGGTGCGGGCTCTTATCGGCGTCGTGCTCGTGTTCAGCGTCTATCTCGTCTATCAGCAGACGCTCATCATGCGCATGCGCAGGCAAATCGCCGATCAGATTACGTCGCTCGCCAAAGTGGAAACACTTACGAACGAAGTTTACAAATTGGCCGCTCTTGATCCGCTGACCGGGCTATACAACCGCCGCTCGGGAGAACAGCGACTCGGAGAAGAGATCCATCGCGCCACACGGCATGGCCGGCCGCTGACCTTGCTTCTTCTCGATCTGGACGGGCTTAAGAAAATTAACGACCAGTTCGGGCACGGGGCCGGCGACCTGGCCTTGCGCAACAGCGCCGAACGCCTGCAGCGCGCCATTCGCGGCTCGGATCAGGCCGTTCGCCTGGGCGGCGATGAGTTCATGGTCATTCTGCCGGAATGCAAATGCGAAGAAGTGCGCCACGTTCTCGGCCGGCTGGAAGGCATGGAAGTCGAGCACGACGGCCATAAAATCCCGTGCCGATTCTCTCGCGGCTGGACGGACTACAAGCCCGGTGAAACGGCTCAGGAGCTCATCAATCGCGCCGATGCCGCCCTCTATGCCGACAAGCGCAACATCGACGGTCGCCTTGAGCCCTTCACTCCGAGACACGCCAGCCAAGCCGTCTCCTGACGGGCTTAGTACATTTCGCAAATCGCGCCCGTCTGGTTTGCCGTATGAACGCCTTCAAGCGCTACAGGCTCACGCTTGCAGCGCGCTCCGCCGGCAACAAATCCGCGAACACGAATCCATCCCGCTCCACGATTTCGCCCGCGCTCACCGGAATCTTTCCCCGGAACGTCGGCCCTTCGCACGCGAAACTGTGAAACTGTGCGTGGCGATCCGATAAGGATCGCGCCCCGAGCGAGTCGAGTGGTATATCAATGCTCCGCGAATTTTCATCTCAGCCGCCAGCTACGGCGTCGCTCGTACTGCAGAGCACTCCACTCGGACCACGCGCTTGTCGTTCGCGGAATTCGCAAACAACCCCGGATGAAAAATCCGCGCCAGCATCTCCACACCTTGCGCCAACCTCGGCCCAGGACGCGAAAAATACCCATTCGCGTCCAGCGCAAACACGCGGCCCTCACTCACCGCCGGCAATCCGCGCCATTCCGGTGCGCGCCGCACCGCGCAAAATTCTTCCGCCGCGCGCTCCACTCCGTATCCGCACGGCATCACCACCACAATGTCCGCGCGCGACTCTGCGACCTGCTCCGTCGTCACCCGAAAAGACGGCTCACCCACGCGCCCGAAAATGTCCTCACCGCCGGCAAGCGCGACCATCTCCGGTACCCAGTGCCCGGCGACGTAATAGGGGGCGAGCCATTCGAGACACAGCACGCGAGGCCGCGCCTGCCCTTGCGCCGCCTTTGCGGCAATCGCAGCCACTTCGCCTTCGAGCGACGCCGCCAGTTCCTCGCCTCGCTGCCGCCGATCTGTCGCTTCCCCTACACGCCGGATATCGCCCCATACACCTGCCAGCCCATGCGGCGTGAGTGACAGCACTCGCGGCATTCTTGGCAGTCGCGTCAGCGCCGTCGCCAGATCGTCCGGCGAAGCCGCGCACACATGGCAAAGGTCCTGCGTCACAATCAAATCGGGCTCCAGCTTTGCCAGCAGCTCCGCGTCAACCGCATAGATACTCTCGCCACGCGCAACCAACTCGCTCACTTGCCGGTCAATCTCCGCAGGCGCCGCTTTCGGATCGACTCGCGGACGGATCAGCGCCGGCTTCGTTGCCGCCTCCGGCGGAAAATCGCACTCGTGCGTCACGCCCACCACGCTGTCGCTCAGCCCGAGCGCGTACAAAATTTCCGTCGCCGACGGCAGCAGCGAACAAATCCTCATCGCGCCATTCTCTTTCTGCAAGTTCACGCTTCCGCCGCCAAGGCGGCGCGAGGCAACAAATCCGCGAACACGAATCCATCCCGCTCCACGATTTCGCCGACGTTCACGGGAATTTTCTCGCGGAACATCGGCCCTTCGCACGCAAACGTGTGAAACTCGCCGTTCTCTCCGCACGGATCGATGCCCGTCGGCAAATCCGCCAGCAGTTGTGCGTCGAAACTCCGCCCGGCGAAGCTCCTATCCATCTTTCTCGGATCAACGCACGTGAGATGCGCCGACAAACCTGCCGCCAGCATTTCCTGTGCCAGCTGCCGCGTATTTTTGCCCCACACCGGAAATATCGGAGTCATCCCGCAGGCGGCCAACTGCTTTTCGCGATAGGCGCGAATGTCCTCGAGAAACAAATCGCCGAACGCGACGTGCCACACGCCCTCGGCTCGCGCTCGCGCCATGGCCTTCTCCATGGCCCACTCATACGTCTCGTTCGGGCATGGCGACGGAATGGACACCTTCACCAGCGGCAATCCCGCCGCGGCAGCTTGCATGTCGAGCAGAGCTTCGCGCACCGCATGCATAGCCACTCGCTTATAAGTAAGGTTCACTGTCGTGAGCAGCGCCACCACATCAAACTTGCCCTGCTGCCGCAGCACGTGCAGCGCCCACGCGCTATCTTTGCCGCTGCTCCACGCCAGCCACGCTTTTTTCTTCGACTCTGTCATCAGGCCTTATCCGAAGATGTCACTCGAAACGCGCACCTAATCGATCTTATGCCGCACACCTCAAATCGTCGGGTGCCGCACTCATCGCGTCCTTTGCAATGAGTGCGCGCCGAGCATTCCCCATTCACCGTGATGTGCCTTCGCTTTTACAAATACCCAAATGCCTCTCACCGATACAAAAGATACTTTGCTCTCATCACTCGAAACTGTTCCAGTTCCCCCGCCCATCCGGCCACAATCTCCGCCGGGGCATCACCTTTCTCCATCCGCTCCACGGTCGCCTGCGATCCCAGCAGCTCCATCATCTTCACTTCGTGAAACTGCTCCGGATACATCCGGTGCAGCACATCCGCAATGGTCATGCCCATGAGCATCGACCGCAACGTAGCGTCACTCGTCAACGTAATGGTCACACCCTCGCACGCTTGTCCTTTATACGGCGCTTCCGTTGGCGTGAACTGCGCCGCGGCGAAACTCACACCCGGAATCTTCCGCGCGCTCAGCGCTGACGCCAACTCTCCGCCCTGGATCCATGGCGCGCCCAGAATCTCGAACGGCACGTCGGTCCCGCGCCCCACGGAGACGCGCGCCGCCTGCAAAATCTCCATCCCCGGATACAGAAACGCCTCATTCACCGTGCGCAGGTTCGGTGACGGCGCGACCCACCGCAGGCCGGTCTGCTCATACGTTTCGCTGCGCGTCCAATTCTTCACGGCCACCACGTGCAGGTCCGCGCCGATCTTATTTTCCGCGTTGAACATCTGCGCGAGTTCGCCCAGGGTCATGGCATAGCGCACCGGCATGGGGAAATAGCCCACAAAAGAAGTTTTATCGCGGTCGAGCATCGGCCCCTCGATCACTACTCCGCCGATCGGGTCGGGCCGGTCCAGCACAAAAAACGCCACGTGATTCTTCGCCGCCTCCTCCATGCAGTACGCCATCGTCGTCACGTAGGTGTAAAACCGCACGCCCGCGTCCTGCACATCGAAAACCAGCGCGTCGATCCCTTTCAGCATTTCCGGCGTGGGCCGTCGCGTCGCGCCATACAAACTGAAAATCGGCAGCTTCGTCGACGTATCGGATGAATCCGCCACGGACGGTACGTCTACATTCCCCGCCACACCATGCTCGGGACTGAACAGCGCAACGAGCTTCACTCCCGGCGCCTTCGCCAGCACGTCGATCGTCCGCCGCCCCTGCGCATCGACTCCAGTCTGGTTCGTAATCAGTCCTATGCGCACCGCGCCGCCGCGCTTGCCCCGTAGCGATGAAAAGTTTTCCGTCTCCAGCACATCGATACCTGTCAGTGTCCGACTGCTCGGCGTGTAAGATGGTTGGGCCTGCGCCAAAGCGCCTGGCTCCCAATGGACGCAAACTACCTCGCACATCGCCAGCGTGGCGACAAGCGCTAGCATGCTATGAGAACGGTGACGAAACATGTCTGACGGCTCTCGATTGTCCCGCCTGCACCCGCGTGCTATACAAACTATAGCGATGCGCGCGAGGACTTACGCGTCAGCAACGGCCCGGAATCGCGGACATGCGTAAGCTGGGTCTTTCGTCGCTCGCGCTGCTCCTGCTCATGACCACTACCTTGGTTCGCGCTCAAAAATCTTCACGCAGCAAAACTCGCCCTGCCGCGCCGCAACCCGCATGGGTCGAACAAACCCTGAAAAAAATGTCCGTGCGCGAAAAGCTCGGCCAGATGCTGATGATCTACTACTTCGGCGCGTTCACTTCCACCGAGAGCGCAGAATACAAGGAGTTGCTGCACCAGGTCGAGGACAACCACATCGGAGGCATGATCGTCGGCTCCTCGCGCGGTCCGCTGGGCATTGAGAAGAGCCAGGTTTACGCCACCGCCGTCATTACCAACGAGCTTCAGCGCCGCTCGAAATTGCCTCTGCTCCTCGGCGCCGATTTTGAATCCGGCACCGGCATGCGCCTCGACGAAGGCACCTCTTTCCCTTCCGCCATGGCCGTCGCTGCCACCGGTGATCCCAAGCTCGCCTACATCGTGGGCAAAACCATCGCGCTCGAAGCGCGCGCTTCCGGCGTGCACTGGATCTTCGCGCCCGACGCCGACGTGAACAACAATCCCGACAATCCCATCATCAACGTGCGCTCGTTCGGCGAGAATCCCCAATCCGTTTCAGAGTATGTCACCCAGTTTATTCGCGGCGTGCAGGAAAATGGCGCCATTGCCACCGCCAAGCATTTCCCGGGACACGGCAACGTCGCCGTCGACTCCCATCTCGCGCTGGCCACCGTTCCCGGCGATCGCGAAGAATTGAACGGCACCGAACTTGTCCCCTTCCGCGCGGCCATCGCCGCTGGCGTCGACTCGATCATGCCCGGCCATCTTGCCGTGCCCGCGTTCGAGCCCGATCCCAACACGCCCGCCACGCTTTCGCACAATATTCTTACCGGCCTGCTGCGCAACGAAATGAATTTCCAGGGCCTCATCGTCACCGACGCCATGGACATGGGCGGCGTCACCACGCTCTACGCACCCGGCGAAGCCGCCGTCCGCTCCGTTGAAGCCGGTTCTGACGTTCTGCTTATGCCGCCCGTGCCAGACGCCGCCATGGCTGGACTCGAGGCCGCCGTCGCCTCCGGTCGTCTCTCCATCGCGCGTATCGACGAATCCGTCCGCCGCATCCTCGCCGCCAAGGCTCGCCTCGGTCTCGACAAGAACCGTTTCGTCGACGTCGCTCATCTCAACGAAAAATTCGCGCTGCCCGCTTACGAAGCCGAAGCGCAAAACATCGCCGACAAAGGTGTCACGCTGCTCCGCGACACTGGAAAACTTCTCCCGCTCGACTCGACGCACCCCCGACGCGTCCTGCTCGTCGCGCTGTCCGCCGATCCCGATCCCTTCCCCGGCGAGACCATCGAGCCCGAGCTTCGCCCGCGCGTCGATTCGCTCACCGTGCTTCGCGCCGACACCCAATTCAAGCCGGTCAGCTCGCTCTCTCTGCCCAAGCCCGACGCCTACGATCTGGCCATCGCCGCGCTCTTCGTGCGCGTCGCCGACCGCAAAGGCAACGTCGGATTCCCGGACGATCAGCGCGCTTTCCTCAACCAGCTTCTCGCGCAAAGCAAGCCCGTCGTCGTCGCTTCCTTCGGCAGTCCCTATTTAATTGAGCGCTTTCCCAGCGCGCCCACATGGCTCGCCGAATTTTCCACCAACGATGTTTCGCAGCGCGCTTCTGTCCGTGCCATGTTTGGTCAGGTCGCCACCAACGGACATATCCCGGTCACCGTCCCCGGCACCGTGGATCGCGGCGCCGGCATGGCGCTCGCCGCCAATTCCATGACGCTCCGTCCCGCGCCTGCCGAAATCTCCGCGCGCCTGCAGCCCACCTACGATCTGCTCGATCGCGCCGTCACCGACGGCGCTTTTCCCGGCGGCGTGCTCGCCGTCGGATTGAACGACCAGCTCGCGATCCATCCCTTCGGCCATCTCACGCGCGACGCAAAATCTCCCGCGGTCACGCCCGACACCATCTACGACGTCGCCTCACTCACCAAGCCCATCGTCACCACCACCGCCATCATGCGCCTGGTGCAGGGCGGCGAACTCAGCCTCGACGCGCCCGTCGTTCGCTTTGTGCCCGAATGGGCCGCCGCCGCGAAATCCGATCCCGATCCTTCCTGGCGCGCCCGCGTTACGGTAAAAATGCTCCTGCTGCACGATTCCGGCCTGCCTGCGCATCGCGACTTCTTTCTCCAGGCCAAGTCGCCCGAAGCCGTCCTCGCGCGCATCATGGCCGAGCCGCTCGTCCGCGAGCCGGGCAAGGAAATCGAGTACTCCGATCTCGGCTTCATTCTGCTTGGCCAGATCGTCGAGCGCCTCACCGGCGATCCGCTCGATGAAAACGCGCAGGACATTTTCGAGCGCCTGCAAATGAAGAATTCCCTTTTCAAGCCGCCCAAGAACCTTCGCTCGCGCATCGCGCCCACCGAAGAGGACACCACCTACCGCAAGCGCCTGCTTCAGGGCGAAGTCCACGACGAAAACGCCTACGCCCTCGGCGGCGTTGCCGGACACGCCGGCCTGTTCTCCACCGCGGGTGACATCGCCGAATTCGCGCAGATGATGCTCAACGGCGGCATCTACGCCCACCACCGCATCCTGCGCCGCTCCACCATCAACCAGTTCACCGCGCACGAAACCATTGGCAGCTCAGCCCGCGCGCTCGGCTGGGACGTCCCGGTCCAGCCCTCCTCTTCGGGTCAATATTTCTCGGCCAAAAGCTACGGCCACACCGGTTTCACCGGCACCTCGCTTTGGATCGATCCCGAGCGCAATCTTTTCGTCATATTGCTCACCAATCGCGTGAATCCCACGCGCGAAAACGAAAAAATCCGCAAGGTCCGGCCCGCCCTCCACGATGCCGTCTTTGAATCTCTGGGCTTGGCAAAACCTCCGGTTGCCGCACGATAACTTCCTTGGCACATCGCCGCACACGCAGCCCACTTCCGCGCCCAAGTCTCCGCTCCCACACCGCTATAATCTTGCCCGGGAGACCACCACTCCGTTGAAGCTGGCGCAAACCGAACAGCAGAATCCGCGCTCGAGCGGCCTTGATCGCAAGCAGACACTCGAAATCCTGCGCGTCCTCAACAATGAAGACGCGCGCGTCGCCTCCGCCGTCCGACGCCAGTTGCCGCAAATCGCTAAAGCCGTCGACGCCATCGTGAAGGCCCTCTCGCGCAATGGAAATCTCATCTACATCGGCGCCGGCACCAGCGGCCGCATGGCCGTACTCGACGCCGCCGAGTGCCCGCCCACCTTCGGCACCGACCCGCGCATGGTCCAAGCCATCATTGCCGGAGGCGAACGCGCTCTTCGCTACGCCACCGAGGACGCAGAAGATTCCATCTCTGCCGGTTTACATGATTTGAAGCGCGCAAAAATTTCCCGCCGCGATGTAATTGTCGGCGTTTCCGCCAGCGGCACCACGCCCTACGTTCTCGGCGCCGTCGACTTCGCCAAAAAGCGCGGCGCGCTCACCGTCGGCATCACTTCAAACAAAAATTCGCCATTAGCCCAGCAAAGCCGCATTGCCATCACTCCCGAAACGGGCCCCGAAGCGGTCACCGGCTCCACGCGCATGAAGGCCGGTACCGCCCAGAAAATGGTACTGAATTTGCTCTCCACCGCCGTGATGGTTCGCATGGGCCGCGTGTACGATAATTGGATGATTCACGTCGCGCTCACCAACGCCAAGCTGCGCCGCCGCGGCGCGGAAATCCTGCAAGCTGCAGCGAGTGTGGACGCGTCCACCGCGGAACACGCTTTGCGTCAGGCGCAACACAAATTGCCCGTGGCGTTGGTCATGCTGAAATCAAACGTTGCCGTTCGCGATGCGCAGAAAGCGCTTGCCGCCGCCCGCGGCAACCTGCGCCAGGCCCTCGCACTGGCCACGGCGCGAAAGATGCATTCGTAGCGGCGGACTTCAGTCCGCCATCTGATCTTTGACGTTGTCTCTAAGGAGACCGAGGAGACGTACCAGGAACACGCACCATGGACAAATTCCTCATCCACGGCGGACGCAAACTTGAAGGCACGGTGCGAATCAGCGGCGCCAAGAACGCTGCCCTGCCCGCCATGGCCGCCGCCCTGCTCACTCCCGAAACCGTCACGATAAAAAACATCCCGCACGTGCGCGACATCATCACCATGGCCAAACTCCTCGCTCACATGCGCTGCCTGGTGCAAAGCCCGGACCTCCCTCCCAGCGAATTCTCCATCCAGGCCGAAAATGTTTCGCACGCCGAAGCGCCCTACGAATTGGTCAAGACCATGCGCGCCTCGGTGCTCACCCTCGGCCCGCTGGTGGCTCGCTTCGGATACGCCCGCGTTTCGCTGCCCGGCGGCTGCGCCATCGGTGCCCGCCCTATCGACCTGCACATCCAGGCGCTCGAAAAGCTCGGCGCGCAGATTTCCGTCGACCACGGCTACGTCGAAGCGCGTGCCACGCGCCTTCGCGGCACAACTTTCCGCTTCCCCAAAATTACCGTCACCGGCACCGAAAATATCCTCACCGCCGCCGTGCTCGCCGAAGGCGAAACCATTCTCGAAAATTGCGCCCTCGAGCCCGAAATCCCTGATCTCGCCGCCCTGCTCACCAAGATGGGCGCGCACATCGAAGGCGCCGGCACGCCCACCATCCGCATCCACGGCGTTGAAAAGCTTCATGGCGCCACGCACTCCATCATTCCCGACCGCATCGAGGCCGGCACCTTTCTCGTCGCCGGAGCCATCACCGGTGGCAATCTCCTGCTCACGCAGTGCGAGCCGCAGCATCTCACCGCGCTCATCGCCAAATTAAAGGAATGCGGAGTCAAAATCCGCTGTGAGGGCCAAAACGCCTTGCGCGTAAACGCCGCTGAAAAACTCGTCGCCGCGGATGTCACCACCGAGGAATATCCCGGCTTCGCCACCGACATGCAGGCCCAGTTCATGGCTCTCGCCACCCAGGCCCACGGCGTCTCGCACATTCGCGAGACTATCTTCGAGAATCGCTATCTCCACGCCAGCGAAATGAACCGCATGGGCGCCAGCATCGCCGTCGACGGCAATCTCGCCACCGTCGCCGGTCCTACTCCGCTCAGCGGCGCGCCCGTCACCGCCTCCGACCTTCGCGCCAGCGCCGGCCTTGTTCTCGCCGCGCTCGTCGCCAGCAACACCACCACCATCGACCGCGTGTACCACATTGATCGTGGCTACGAACGCATCGAGGAAAAGCTCAGCTCCCTCGGTGCCGATATCGAACGCCTCAGCACCTCCGGCTAGCCCTTCGCCTAAAATCCTATACCCCTATGCGTGACGGCGATCGAGAAATACTCATGCAAGGCAACAGTCAGCCCCGGACAGGGGCGGCACATTGTCGCCCACGCTCGCGCGCTTTCGGCGACGGCAAGGATCGCGCTCCGAACGAGCGGAGTGAGTGAGGGGCATATGAAAGTCCGCGAGCCAGCGGTGGAAAAAAATCAGTGACGCGCTAGCGCCCTCCGCTCGCGGTGCCGTTTCCGCGAGCATTCGAGTTTATGCCCCGCCGTAAGCGCCGCCTCACTCCCTCCGCGCTGTACCGTACCGGCTCATTTTTGTGTCCTATCGGTAACTCAAATTCCCCAAATCCCCTCTTGCGCCCTTCAAATGGTGACTCGTAAGATACGGGGTGTTGTCAAGGATGATACGGTGCCAAAAGAAAAGCCCAAGGTAAATATCGGGGAAGTGATCCGGACCTACCGCAGCGACCGCGGCCTCTCGCAGGGCGATATCGAGCGCCGGACCGGACTTCTCCGCTGCTACCTCTCGCGCGTTGAAAACGGCCACACCGTGCCGTCCCTTGAAACCTTGGCCAAGATCGCCGAGGCCATGGAGATCAACCTCGCCGACTTTTTCCCCGGCACCGATACCGTCCAGGACAAGGAAACCCGCAAGATGCTGGGCGAGCTGTCCGACGAAGAGATCCGCTTCCTCGCCGATATCAAGCGCTACTCAACCACTCTCTCCGAAGACGACAAAAAGCTCGTTCTGGCCATGATCCGCAAGATGGCCACCGTAATCCCCCCGCCGCGCAACACCAAGCCGGCGACCGCGCCGAGCGCCGTCCGCCGCGTCGAATACTAACCGCTCTTAAAATCACGCGGTGTCATCCCGAAGCGAGCGAAGTTGGCGACCCTGTGAGGGTCGCGGTAGAACGGAGCGAGTCGAGGGATTTCTCTTCGTATGCAGAATTCGCCGCGCAGTTTCGTCGAAGGCTCCACGTCTGCCTTTTCTAGCCACTAATCACTAGCCACTAGCCACTGCCTTTCCCCAGCAAATCGCGCGCAATAATCATCCTCTGCATTTCGCTGGTGCCCTCGTAAATCGTCAACACGCGCGCATCGCGATAGTAGCGCTCCACATCCGTCTCGCGTGAATACCCGGTGCTGCCGTGAATCTGCACCGCCTTGTACGCCACGCGATTCGCCATCTCACTCGCATACAATTTCGCGCGCGACGCGTGCGCACCCCCACGGCTCGCCGGATTCGCATCGCGCTGATACGCCGCGTAATGCGTCAGCACGCGCCCCGCCGAAATCTCCGTTTCCATGTCCGCCAGCATGAACTGAATCGCCTGATGCTCCGCCAGCGGCTTGCCAAACGTCCGCCGCTGCTTCGCGTACCGCACCGCCCTTTCCATTGCGCCCTGCGCCAATCCCACTGCCTGCGCCGCAATTCCCACGCGCCCGCCGTCGAGCGACTCCAGCGCCACCCTCAGCCCCTGCCCTTCTTCTCCTAGCCGGTTCGCCACCGGCACGCGGCAATTCTCGAACACAATTTCCGCCGAACGCGACAGCCTGAGCCCCATCTTGTCTTCGTACCGGCTGATGCGAAATCCCGCAAACGACGGCTCAACCAGAAATGCCGTCACTCCTCGCGCTCCGCCAGCAACGTCCGTCTTCGCGAACACCACGTAAACTCCCGCCACTCCTCCATTCGTCACCCAGCTTTTTGTCCCATTTAGCACATATTCATCGCCCTCGCGCACCGCACGCGCCTGAATCCCTGCCGCATCCGACCCCGCTTGCGGCTCGGTCAGGCAAAACCCTCCAATCATTTCGCCGCTCGCCAGCCGCCGCAGATATTTTCCCTTTTGCTCCTGCGTGCCGTGCTTCCAGATCGGCACCGCCACCACCGAATTCGTCACGCTCAGCGCCACCGCCGTCGACGCATCCACCCGCGCCACTTCCTCCAGCATCAGCACGTAGCTGATGGTGTCCGCGCCCGCTCCGCCCCATTCCTCCGGGATCAGCATGCCGCAGCAGCCTAAATCCCCCAGCTTGCGGATCTGTTCAATAGGAAATTTCTCCGCGCGCTCGTACTCGCGGATCACCGGCCGCATTTCAGCTTCCATGAATTGCCGCACGGTGTCGCGAATCAGGATCTGATCGGAGCTAAAGGAAAAGTCCATGGGCGGGATATCAGCAGACAGCAGCAGTTACAGCTTCAACAATTCGCGCAGGCGCTTCGTCTGCCCCCGCGAAACCGGCACTTCGCTCGCGCGCTTGTCGTTCATCTTCAGCATGAAGCTCGACTTGAACCACGGCACCACTTCCTTGATGTGGTTGATGTTCACCAGGTACGACCGGTGCGGCCGCCAGAAAATATCCGGGTCGAGCGACTCGGCCAGTTCCTCGAGCGTGCGGAAATTCGAGCTGCCTTCCGCCTCGCGCGCCACAATCGTAATCGATCCATCCTCGATCGACGCGTAGATCATGTCCTCCGCGTCCACCAAAATCATGCGCGCCTGCGACTTCACCAGCAGCTTTACCGGCTGCGTCTGCTTCGGTTTCGGCAGCCCGCCGCCCAGCCCCGCGCCCAGTTGCCCCACCAGGGTTTCCAGCCGGTCCACAGGTGATGTATGCGACTCGACCATCTTCTTCGCGCGCTGCACCGCCTTCGCGATGCGTGCCTTGTCGAACGGCTTCAGCACGTAGTCGACGGCATTCACTTCGAACGCATGCACCGCATAATTGTCGAACGCCGTCGCGAACACGATCTGCGGCATGCGCACCCGGCGCTCCACCAGCTTCTTGATCACGCCGAATCCGTCGAGTCCGGGCATTTGCACGTCGAGAAAAACCAGGTCCGGGTCGTGCTCCTTGATCAGCGACACCGCTTCCAGCCCGTTTTTTCCCTGCGCAATCACTTCCAGCTCGGGAAATCCCTTCAGCAGATACGCCAACTCGTCCCGCGCAGGCCGCTCGTCGTCCACAATCACTGTGCTGATCGCCATATTTTCGCCTCTGCGAGTATATGCACCGCCCTCGCCGCGAGCAACCTCGCCGCGCCTCCTCCGGCGGCTTCAGCCCGCCATTTCCTCATTCGCGTCACGCCGTGCTGCCGCGGCTCACGCTTTTGCCGTTGGTTTTCCGGGCTCGTCACCCGCTACGATACTAGCCCGACATACCTTGCATCCGGCAGCGCGGTGTAGCAAACTTCTCTTTATCCCCAAATCAGCCCGGGAGTGGAGCGTCCTGATGTTTCTGGAGTTTTACCATTTGCGCCAGCAGCCCTTTGGCGTCACTCCGGATCCAGCCTATCTCTACCTGACCCGCACTCACCGGGATGCGCTGAATTCCCTGAATGTAGGCATCAAAGAGGGGCGTGGCTTTTTCTCGCTCATTGCCGAACCTGGCATGGGCAAAACCACCCTGCTCTACGAGCTTCTCGATCAACTTCATGATTCTGCTCGCACCGTCTTTTTGTTCCAGACACAATGCGATTCCCGCGAATTTTTTCAGTACCTGCTGAGCGAGCTGGGTGTCGACATCAAGGGCATGGACCTCGTGAGCATGCATAACAAGCTCAATGAGTTGCTCTTCGCCGAAATGGTCGCTGGGCGCCGCTTCGTGCTGGTGGTGGACGAGGCGCAAAACCTCGACGACTCGGTGCTCGAAACTGTCCGCCTGCTTTCGAATTTCGAGACTTCCTACGCCAAGATGCTCCAAATCGTGCTGGCTGGGCAGCCGCAGCTCTCAAGCAAACTGTCCCAACCCAAGCTGGCGCAGCTCAAACAGCGCCTGGCGGTTCAGGCGAAGCTCGATCCGCTATCAGCAGCGGAGACGGCCAACTACATCGATCATCGCCTGATGGTTGCCGGCCATACCGGCGCACCGCTGTTTACTCCGGATGCCTTGGCGGTCATCGCGCGCCTCAGCGGCGGCACTCCGCGCACCGTCAATCACCTCTGCTACAGCGCCATGTCGGCCGCGCATGAACTGGGGCATGAAACGATCCATGCGGACGTTGTGGAAACCGTGGCCATAAAACTCGGCTTCAGCTCCGCGCCGGCGATCGCTCACGTCGAAAAACCAATTGCGCGCGAACCCGCGGTCGCCGGGGTAGCCGCGCGCGCCGCAACCGCCACCTCGGCCGCGTCGGCATCGACCTCGCCTGCGCCGATTTCGCAATCCACGGCAGCGCCTGCTCCTGCAGCCCCGAGACGAAGCGTGGCTGAATCAGATCCGTCAAATGCTTCCGCGCCATCAGTGGCGGAAGCCCCCGTTGAAACCGCGATGCGTTCCGCGGCCACGCAATCGGGAAGCGGCCTGACCTACGAAGCGCCCAAGAAGCTCCGATTGCCCCGCTGGGCCCACCGCGCCATGGTTTTGGCCGGAATTCTTTTATTGGCTGGAATTTTCCTGACGGCTTTTGTGCTTCGCTTCACTGAATCCGGGCAAAGCAGCGCATCCCGGGTCGTACCTGCGGCGGCCCAACCTTCTTCCGGTTCGACGCCAGCCAATACACTGCCGCATCCTGAGTCGCCGCCGAAGATTCGGCCAAGCCCATCCGGCAATGGCGAACCTGGCTCCGGATCGTACAGCGCTGATCCGCAGGAAAGCGGCTCCGAGCAGATCATCACCGTTGCGGTAAAACCCGATCAAACGCTCCGCGATCTGAGCATTCTCTACGCGGGCCGCTACGATAACGACATTCTGAAACAGATCCTGGCGCTCAACCCCGAACTGAAAGATCCCGATCACCTGGAGCCGGGTCAGTTGATCCGGTTGCCTTTGCCCGCCGGTTCGTTTAGAAAAGGAAAAGTGTTTACGCCGGAGGAGTAACGGCGCTGTCGTTTACAACGTAATACCGCGCCGAACTTTCTAAACCGAGGGAATGCCATGCGTACCCGTCATATCTGTTCGCTTGTCGCGATCTTACTGGGCGTTTCAGTCTTCGCTCTATCCGCCGCGGACGAAGTATCCAGCGCGATGAAAAAAATCCTCGACAGCCGCAACGACGATTTCGCTTCCATCCGCACAAAACCGCATGACGCTTCCGGCGACACTGTCTATATGTCGAGCGTTGTCGTGCCGCCGGCCAAGGAATGCTACGTGCAGCCGGAATCGAAGCCGCATTATTCCGACAGTTGCGATGTGGTCGAAAGCCACAACCGCGCGGCGGTCATGGCCAAGTACACGAGTTACCTCAAGGATCTCAAATCTGTTTCTCCCGCGAGCTGGCCTACCTGGACCGAAAAGAAATCGAAACCCAACGGCGAGGAGACCTTCCTGGGACCGGACCACCAGCACCCCGCCGCGTCCGTGCGCTGGGTTGTCGAGGGCATGAATGCCGATTACTACTTGTTGTCGGTCACCTTTTACGCCGAAGGTTACTCGCCGCAATAGGCATCTCCATCGCACTAGATCCATACGGCTCTGATCACCTGCGGAACACCGCTCTTATTGACTTCAACGCCCCCTTTTGATATTTTCCCGATGCTGCTTCACGGCAGCGCTTATCCAGAGTGGCTGAGGGGACAGGCCCGCTGACGCCACAGCAACCTGGCTGCAATCGCCAAGGTGCTAACTCCTGCCCAGTGGGGAGAGATAAGATCCTCAACTGACCGGAACCCCGGTCATTGAAGATTCAACTCCCAAACTGAAGTTGAAAGGGCGTCCTGCAGCCGCAGTTCGTGCGGCGGCGGGTTCCGCTTATTTAGCGCACTGAGGCGCTGACCAGGCTTGCTGCCGCATCTGGCACCGGGCTTCGCAGGCCACAGGTGCAGCAAAAGGGAGAGTACCATCATGAAATTCGCGACAAAAACGATTCACTCTGGCCAGCCCTCAGAGCCGGAAACCGGAGCGCTGGTCGCTCCTATTTTTCAGACGTCCACCTACGAACAGGAAGCTCCCGGGCAGGACAAGGGCTTCAGCTACTCGCGCACCAATAACCCCACGCGTCAGCGGCTGGAAGAAGTGCTCGCGGCTCTTGAAAATGTGAAATACGCCGCAGCATTCGCATCCGGCTTAGCCGCCGAGAACGCCATCCTGCAGGCGTATCTGCGTCCCGGCGACGAAATCATTATTCCTTTGGATGTGTACGGCGGTACCTACCGCATTCTGAATAAAGTGTTTCAGCCCATCGGCGTGATCGTCCGCCAGATCGAAACTGGTGACCTGAAGACGGTCGAAGCGACTGTCAACAAGAAGACGCGCCTGGTTTGGATCGAGTCGCCGACGAATCCTCGCCTGCAGGTGAATGACATTGCCGCAATTGCCAAGCTCGCGCATGCCAACGGCGCGCTGCTGGTGGTCGATAATACGTTCGCCACTCCCTATTTCCAGCAGCCTTTCGAGCTGGGTGCGGACATCGTGGTGCATAGCGTCACGAAATATCTCGCCGGCCATTCGGACACGATCCAAGGCGCGGCTCTTGCCAAGGACGCAACTGTTTTCGAGCCGATCAAGTTTTTGCAGAACGCCACTGGCGCCGTGCCTTCGCCCTTTGATTGTTGGCTCACCCTGCGTGGCATCAAGACGCTCGAGCTCAGAATGCAGCGCCACGAAGAAAACGCCATCGCTATCGCCAATGCGCTGAACGGACATCCGCTGGTGCGGCGCGTCTACTTCCCCGGCCTTGCCGAGCATCCGGGCCACGAAATCGCCCGCAAGCAAATGAGCGGTTTTGGCGGCATGGTCTCCTTTGAACTCGAAGGCACAAAGGAAGAAGTGGTTTCCTTCGCTTCCTCGCGCGAATTCTTCGCGTTGGGCGAAAGCCTTGGCGGCGTGAAAGCACTGATCTGCCATCCCGCCACCATGACGCACGCTTCGATTCCGGCCGAAGAGCGCGCGAAGCTAGGGCTTTCCGATTCTCTGCTGCGCCTGTCGCCAGGATGCGAAGCATCGGATGATCTAGTCGAGGACCTGCTCGAAGGCCTGTCGCAAATCGAAAACGCACGCAGCTCGAAACAAGCCGTCGGCGCAGCGTCGAAATGACGACCCGGCCAGGGCCGCTTTTAAGATAGGCACGATCTTACCGAAGGCGGCGCGGAATTCATTTCGCGCCGCCTTTTTATGTTGCTTGTCATCCCGAGCGAGCAGAGCCGAGGACCGAAGATCCTCGGCGTAGCGACGAGAGATCTCTCTTCGCTTAAACCGGCCCCTTTGACGAGCATGTTTCTGCATTCTGTCTTAAACTCCCTGACGTGAAAATTCACCCAGCCTGCAAGCCATTATCGTGACGCAGCCCAAGAAAGTCCGGTGGGGCGTGCTCGGCGTCGCCTCCATCGCCGTTCGTCGCGCCATCCCCGGGATGCAAAAGGGCGAGTGGTGCGAGATCAGCGCCATTGCCTCCCGTGACAAGTACCGCGCCGAAGACGCCGCCTCCAAACTTGGGATCGCCAAGCCCTACGGCTCGTACGAAGCGCTTTTAGCCGATCCGGAAATCGACGCCATCTACAATCCCCTGCCGAATCATCTGCACGTGCCATGGTCAATCAAGGCGGCAGAGGCCGGAAAACACGTGCTGTGCGAGAAGCCGATCAGCCTCACCGCAGCCGAAGCGCGCACCCTTCTAGCCGTGCGCGATCGCATCAGAGTGAAAATCGGCGAAGCCTTCATGGTGCGCACGCACCCGCGCTGGCTCCGCGTGCGGGAACTCGTGCGCAGCGGCCGCATCGGCCAACTGCGCCTGGTGGCAGGCTTGTTCGGCTATTTCAACCGCGACCCCGCGAATCCGCGTAACATTTTGGAAGCCGGGGGCGGCGCACTGCTCGACATCGGCTGCTACCCGATCACACTTTCGCGGTTTCTCTACGGCGAGGAACCCACCCGCGTCTTCGCAGAAATCGAGCGCGATCCGGAAACGCGCACCGACATTCTCACCTCCGCCATCCTGGAGTTCCCTACCGGCCGCTGCACCTTTACCTGCAGCACGCAAATTGCGTATGTACAGACGATGCACTTACTCGGCGCCGAGGGGCGCATCCAGATTCAGCTTCCTCTCAATCCCCCGTCTGACCGCCCTTCCGAAATTATCATCGGCGATCTAAAGGGTCCCTCGCCATCCGGAACGGAAGTCGAATCCATTCCCTGCGTCGACCAGTTCACCCTCCAGGCCGACCTTTTCTCGCGCGCCATTCGCGAAAACACGGAAGTGCCTGTACCACCGGAAGATTCGGTTAAAAACATGGCGGTTATCGACGCTGTATTTCGTTCAGCGGAGATTCGCGAGTGGGTGCATCCGGCTGACTGACATTGATTCCCCTCCCGCACGAACCCGGTGAATCGTAGCCGAAACTCCCGCGACTTTTGGTATGTTTGACAGCGCACATGACCCAACAAGCTGCAGTGCCAGAAACCCACGTCGAAATTCGGCATGCCTGGACGCGCGACGAAATCCGCGAAATCCATAATCTCGCCCTGCCCGAGCTGATTTTTCAGGCACAGACCGTTCACCGACAATTTCACGCGCCGGACGAGGTCCAAATCTGCAAGCTGCTCTCAATCAAGACGGGTGGTTGCCCCGAAGACTGCTCCTATTGCCCGCAAAGCGCCCACTACGATACGGGCGTCGCGCGCCAAGGCTTGCTCGATCCTGACGACGTACTGCAAGCTGCGACACGCGCGAAATTGGAGGGCGCCACGCGTTTCTGTATGGGTGCGGCCTGGCGACAGGCGCCGCAGGGACGCGAATTTGAATCCGTACTGAAAATGGTTCGCGGCGTGTCCGCCCTCGATCTGGAAGTCTGCTGCACGCTCGGAATGCTCACGCAGGGGCAGGCCGATCAACTCAAGCAAGCAGGTCTGACTGCCTACAATCACAATCTCGATACCTCGCCCGAATTCTATGGAAACATCATCACCACGCGCGTCTATGCCGAGCGACTCGAAACTCTCTCGCACGTGCGCCACGCGGGCATCACCGTTTGCTGCGGTGGAATTCTCGGGATGGGTGAAACCGAAGAAGACCGGATAGGCCTGCTGCAACAACTTGCCAATCTCGATCCACATCCCGAAAGCGTTCCGATTAACATGCTCGTGCGCGCGGAAGGAACACCGCTCGAAAATGCCGCGGAAGTTGCCACTCTGACCATGGTTCGTGCCATCGCTACCGCGCGCATCATCATGCCTGCGTCGCGGGTGAGACTGGCTGCGGGCCGCCAGCAGATGTCCGCCGAAGCGGTCACGCTTTGCTTTCTCGCAGGCGCCAATTCCATCTTCACGGGCGACAAGCTTCTTACGACGCCCAATCCTGGCGCCGATGCCGACCAGCGATTGCTGGCAAATCTCGGCATGAAGGCCATGCAGCGTGCCTGAAACATTTCCCAGCGGCATTCGCAGCCGCATCAGCGACGAACTGGCATCGCTGCGTAAACAATCGCAATTTCGCGACCTGGAAATTCTGCACGGCGTAAATCTTTCCTCAAATGACTATCTCGGACTTGCCACACGGCCCGAGTTCAAACAGGCTGTGCTGGATGCGGTGTCCCAGGCCGAGTCCATGGGCTCAACGGGATCGCGGTTGCTTTCCGGAAATGCGCGAGCCTGGAAAGATCTCGAAACCGAATTCGCGCAATTCGCCGGAACCGAGGCGGCTTTATATTTCGGCTCGGGCTATGCCGCCAATGTCGGTCTGCTCAGCTCGATTCTCACGCCCGGCGACATAGTTTTCTCCGACGAATGCAATCACGCCAGCCTCATCGATGGCATGCGACTCTCGGGCGCAGAAAAAATCATCTACCCGCATCTCGATCTGGATTTTCTAGGAAAAGCGCTGGCCGAACATCGCGGGGCGGCTGGCGCGAAGCTGATCGTCACCGAAAGCCTGTTCAGCATGGAAGGCGACATCGCGCCGCTAGATCAACTGCTGCGGCTGGCTCGCGCAAACGGAGCGGAGCTCGTGATCGACGAAGCGCACGCCATCGGCGTATATGGCCCGCAAGGCCGCGGGCTTGCGGCACAATTCGGAATCGAGCGCGAAGTTTTCGCCATCGTGCACACTTGCGGAAAGGCGCTCGCGAGCATGGGGGCTTTCGTCTGCGGTGGCGCGACGCTAAAACAATTTCTGATCAATCGCGCGCGCACCTTCATTTTCACCACCGCCGCGGTGCCTTACATGGCCGGACAGATTCGCGCCGCGCTCGAATTCGCGCAGACAGCGGATTCGAAGCGCGTACATCTGCAAAGCATCGCTACAGCGCTCCGCCAAGCGCTGCGCACACGAGGCTTGCGCAGCGGGAACGGCAACAGCCATATCGTTCCGGTGTTTTTCGGAAGTAATGAAATGGCGCTGCACGTGGCTGAAAAATTGCGGTCAAACGGATTCGCCGTGAAACCGATTCGTCCGCCCACGGTACCCGCAGGCGCCGCTCGCGTTCGCCTTTCGCTTACGAGCAATATCACGCTCGCGCAAGTCCACCAGCTCGTGTCTGCCATATCCGCAGCCATTGAATCCACGCCGCCCTCAACCGGCACAAACGCTCTGCATTCATGCCTCAGCGCTTCTTCATAACGGGCACCGACACCGGAATCGGCAAAACGGTTGTTTCCGCATTGCTGTGTACTGCGCTCGATGCCATGTATTGGAAGCCAATCCAAACCGGCACACGCGACGGCACTGATCGCCATACAGTCATCAAGCTCGCGCAGCTTCCGCGCAGCCGCGCACTCCCCGAAGCGTTTCGATTTGTCCCTCCGGTATCACCGCATCTTGCCGCCATGCGTGCTGGTGTCCGGATCGATTTGCGCAAAATAAATATTCCGCGCATCGCTTCACACGAACACTTAATTGTCGAAGGCGCGGGCGGTGTGCTCGTTCCCATAAACGAAATGCAGCTTATGATCGACCTGATGTTGCATCTCAAGCTTCCCGTGCTACTGGTCGCGCGCGCTTCGCTCGGCACCATCAACCACACGCTGCTTTCGCTCGCCGCGCTGCGCGCCGTGAAGATGACGATCTCTGGCGTGATTCTCGTCGGCAAGAAAAACGCGGACAATTACCAGGCCATCGAGCGCTACGGAAAAATCCCAATCGTCGGCCTTGTTCCACCGCTCGCAACATTGAATCGCACCACGCTGCTGCACACCTTCCGCAAGAACTTCGATCAAAGAGCACTGGCGGCTGGCGAATGACGGACTCCCCGCTGCGCATCTGGCATCCGTATACACAGGAATCGCTCGATCCTCCGCCGTTGCGCGTCACCCGCGCTGAGGGCGCCTACATCTATCTCGACGATGGCCGCCGACTGATCGACGCCATCTCCTCCTGGTGGGTCAGCATTCATGGACACTGCCATCCCGTAATCATGTCCGCGATCGCCGAGCAGACAAAAAAGCTGGACCACGTTTTGCTGGCTGGATTCACGCACCAAGGGGTTGAAAAACTTACGGAAGTCCTGCGCAAAGTCCTGCCCGCCGGCCTGAATCATATTTTTTTCTCCGATAACGGCTCAACCGCTGTCGAAGTCGCGCTAAAGATGGCTGTGCAATATTGGCAGAACGTCGGCCAGCCAAAAAAAACGGGCCTCATCGCGCTGGAGCACGCCTATCACGGAGACACCGCGGGCGCCATGTCCATCAGCGCGGATTCGAGCTTCACCGAGCCGTTTCGCAGCTTCCGCTTCCCGGTTCATCGCGTGCATTCCGCCTATTGCTACCGCTGCCCCGCAGGCAAAACACGTGCCACCTGCGACATCGACTGCCTCGATCAACTCAAGCACTTATTGAAAACAAAAAGCGGCGAAATTGCCGCCATGATCGTCGAACCGCTGCTGCAGGGTGCGGGCGGCATGATCATGTACCCCATCGAATTTCTGATCCGCGTGCGCAAGCTTTGCAGCGAGCACAATGTTTTGTTGATCGCGGACGAGGTGCTCACCGGCTTCGGCCGCTGCGGCGCGATGTTTGCTTGCGATCTGGCAGGCGTCGTCCCTGATCTGATGTGCCTTTCGAAGGGCCTCAGCGGCGGCGCAATACCTATGGGCGCCACTGTGGCTACAAGCCGCATTCATGAAGCTTTTGTCAGCAGCAATCGCTCGCACACGTTTTATCACGGGCATTCTTATACCGGGAATCCGCTGGCCGCCGCGGCAGCCGTCGCCAGCCTCAAGGTTTTCGACACCGAACCGGTATTCGAACGCATCAGCGCCATCGCGGAGATCCATCGCGAACGGCTGGCGGCAATCGCAAAACATCCCAAGGTGGGCGATACTCGCTCTATTGGTACGGTGGCCGCCATTGAACTTCGAACCGATGATGCAGGCTATTCCTCGAACTTGCGGCCGAAGCTTTACGATTTCTTTCTGAAGGCAAATATTCTCCTGCGCCCGCTCGGCCACATCGTTTACGTTTTGCCGCCCTACTGCATCTCAGCAGACGATCTCCATTACGTCTATGACCGCATCGCCGACGCGCTGCAACTCTGCACCTCTCAATAAAATCTTCTCTGCCCTGCGAATCGCCATTGCAAAGTTTTGTTTCGGCGCTATCTTTGTTTCGGCGATATCGGAGATCGCTGCCGCTGCGTCAAACGGTTTTGCCGCCCATTTTATTTGAAAACGAATAAGCACCTGAAAGGACATCCATGGCCCCCAGAATCAAGCCGCCGTTTCGCGCCGATCACGTCGGAAGCCTGCTTCGCCCGCAAAAACTGTTGCAAACGCGCAGCGATCAAAAAGCGGGGAAAATATCCGCAGCCGATTTGCGTCATATCGAAGACGAATCCATCCGCGAAGTGGTCAAGATGCAGGAGGACATCGGCTTGCAAGGTATCACCGACGGGGAATTCCGCCGCGCCTCCTGGCACATGGACTTCCTCTACCAGATCGGCGGCATGTCCAAGGTTCAGGACGATCTGAAAGTGAAATTTCACAACGAAAAGGGCGACGTTGTTTTCGCGCCCGCGGCCATTCGCGTCAGCGGCAAGCTCACTCTGGACAAAACCATCTTCGGCGACGATTTCTCGTTCCTGAAATCCGCCACCACGCGCATGGCCAAGCTCACCATTCCTTCACCCAATATGGCGCATTATCGCAGCGGGCGCGCCGCCATCGACGAAACCGTCTATCCTGACCTCGACAAATTTTGGACCGACCTCCAGCAGGTTTACGCGGACGAAATCGAGCGCCTGGGCAAGCTCGGCTGCACTTATCTGCAACTCGACGACACCAGCCTTGCCTACCTCAACGATCCCGAGCAGCGCAAGCATGTCAGCGAAATAGGCGGAGATGCGGAGCACCAGCACCTCACCTACATCCGCAACCTGAACGCCGCACTCGCGAAAAAGCCCTCCGGCATGTCGGTGTGCACGCACATGTGCCGCGGAAATTTCCGTTCTTCCTGGGTGGCTTCCGGCGGCTACGATTTCGTTGCCGAAGCACTGTTCACGCAACTCAACGTCGACGGATTTTTCCTCGAATACGATGACGCGCGCTCCGGCACCTTCGCCCCATTACGCTTCGTGCCCAAGAACAAAATGGTTGTGCTCGGATTGGTCACCACGAAAAAAGCCGCGCTCGAGAAAAAAGACGATCTCAAGCGCCGCATCGACGAAGCTTCCAAATACGTTCCGCTCGAGCAGATCTGCTTGAGCCCCCAGTGCGGCTTCTCCTCGACAGTTGAAGGCAACCTGCTCACCGTCAACGACGAAATCGCCAAGCTCAAGCTGATCGTTGAGACCGCGCGCGAAGTTTGGGGCTGATGGCCAACACGCGTGAGCCCCAGCGGGGCGACACAAGATCGATCTCGAACCGCTCACGCGCTCCGCGATAACCGCGTGCTCAGTGCGCCATCCCGTGAGCCGCGGCGGCTGCATGCAGATCGTCGCGCATCACTTTGCCGCCCTTCATCACGAACTTCATGTGCTCCATCTCGGTGATGTCCTGCAGTGGGTCGCCTGACACAGCCACTAGGTCCGCGTACTTCCCCTTTTCGATCGACCCGATCCGGTCCGACCACCCCAGCACCTCGGCATTCACCACTGTCGCCGCCTGCAATGTCGCCATCGGCGTCATCCCATTCTTCACCATCCACACGAAATCGCCCCCTTGGATTCCGTGTTCGTAGGGCTCTCCATCCACGCCGCTTCCGAACATCACCTTCAGCCCTTTGTGCGAAATGGCCATTTTGAAATTTTTCTCGAAAATCGGAATGATGCTGTACTTCCCTCCCGTATTTCTGCGGTCTGCCTCGGCAATTACCGGCAGCGTGTAGCGCACACCAGTCGGATCGTAATAAAGCCCTTTCTCGATCATCATGTTGACCATTGATTCGTCCAGCCCCTGCCCGTGCTCAATGGTATCCACACCGGCAATAATCGAGTTGCGCAGCCCTTCCCCGCCATACGCGTGCGCCGCCAGCTTGTGATGGTGCCGGTGCGCCTCATCTACCATTGCCTGCAGATCATCCATCGTGTAGGTCGGATCGAAAAACAGCTCTCCCGTTGGACTAAACGACCACCCCGCCACCGGATACACCTTGATCCAGTCCACGCCATAGTGCAGTTCTTCGCGTATCGCCTCGCGTGCGTCCTCTACGCCATGGATTTCTCGCGCGGCACTCGGAAACGTGCTTTCTGACGCGCCTAAATAATCGCTGCCGGTTGCCATGATTCCTTTACTCGCCACTTGCATGCGTGGTCCATCGAAAAGACCTTTGTTGAATGCATTGCGGATATCCACGTCGCCGTAACCGTTCCCGTGCGAGCTCAGGTCGCGCAGCGTAGTAAACCCGGCGCGCATGTCAATCTGCGCGTTGTGAATCGCGCCGAATGCCGACGATTCCTTTGTCATGGTAATCGGGTTGAATGAATCATAGATGTGCGTGTGCCCGTCAATCAGCCCCGGCAGCACCGTTGCATTGCTCAGGTCAATCACCTGCGCGTCCGGCGGCACTTTTACCTGCCCTTCCGGCCCCACGTCGATGATTCGCTCGCCCTGAATCAGCACCACCTGCTCGGTCAGCATCTTCCCGGCTTTGCTATCGAACAATTTCCCCGCGCGCACCGCAATCACGGGCGCGGACGGCGCCTGCGCATAGAGCGGCGCACTCGCAAAAAGGACCGCAGCAGTGCTTGCGCACAACAATAATTTCCAACGAGCCATAGCTTCTTTCCTCCAGAAATTTATGCGCGGAAACCATACGTCGCGCGGGCGCGCGGCGTCAACTGCCGGCAAGGCTGCATCATAAAGGCCCGGGTGGGACAGTTCCGAAAGGCGCTCGACGGAAACCTACTCCGCTTTCCAGTTGGGAGTGCGTTTGTTGAGGAACGCGTCCATGCCTTCGCGAAAATCCTTGCTCATGTAGCAGGTAAGGATCATTTCGGGATCCTGCGCGGGTGTCATTTTTTCCTGAATCAGGCGCAGCGCCTGTTTGGTGACGCGCAGCGTGAGCGGCGCGTGGTTCGCCACGGTGCGCGCCAATTCGCCCGCGCGCGCTTGCAAGCTCGCGTGATCCGGCAGCACTTCGCTGAGCAATCCAATCGCCTGCGCCTCTGGCGCTTCGATTAACCGCGCGGTGAACACGATGTCCTTCACGCGCGCGGGGCCAAGCAGGCTGACCAATCGCACATAGTTCGCCATGGAAAGGCAATTCCCCAGCGTTCGCGCGATGGGCAATCCAAACCGCGCGTTCGCGCTGCCAATCCGCAAATCGCAACATGCGGCGATGGTCGCGCCGCCTCCGGTACAAACACCATTGATCGCCGCAATGGTCGGCACATTCGCGCGTTCAAGCGTCCCCAGCACGCGGTCCATGCAGCCTTCATATTCGAGCGCATGCTCGCGTGTGGAGAACGATTTGAATTCCGAGATGTCCGTACCCGCGGCAAAGGCTTTTTCGCCCGCGCCGGTAAACACAAGCACACGCACGGACTTGTCCTTCTCCGCCTCCTGCACAATCTCGTACAGTCGCTCGTACATCGACAGCGTGAACGCGTTGCGCGCCTCCGGCCGGTTGAATGTGACCCGCCCAATGCCTTCTTTCACTTCATAAAGAACGTTTTCGCTCATGTTTCTCGCTTAAGACTTTCTCGCTGAATTTGGCTCGTGCGTCTCAACGGCGCCCGATGCCGCTAGTTCGTTGATTTCCACGTCGCTGAAACCGTGTTCGCGCAACACGTCGCGTGTGTGTTGTCCGAATTGTGGCGCCGGCCGGTTCACAGCGCCGGGCGTCTCCGAAAATTTAATAGGCAATCCGATCGACTTTACTTTGCCAGCGCTGGGGTGCGTGGTTTCAACAATCATCTCGCGCGCCAGCGCCTGCGGATCGCTGTGCATCTGCTTCACATCCAGCACTGGCCCTGCCGGCACGCCCGTCTTTTCCAACCGATCGAGCCACACCGCCGAAGTCTCCTTCTCGAAATATCTAGTTAGCTCTTCGGTCAATTCCGGCAGATGGCCCATGCGCCCCGCGTTCAGCGCAAACCGCGGATCGCCTCCCAAATTCTGCGCACCGAGCGCGTCGAGCAGCCGCAACCAATTCGTCTGGTTTGCCGCGCCCACGGTAATCCATCCATCGCGCGTACGAAAAGCCTGATAGGGGGCATTCAACGGGTGCGCCGAGCCCATCGCCCCCGGCGGAATCCCCGTCGCGAAGCAAATTGCTGACTGCCAATACGTATGCATGATTCCCGCTTCGAAAAGCGACGTATCTACCAGCTGCCCTTCTCCTGTCGATTCCCGCGCATACAACGCCGCCAGAATCCCGACGCAAGCCAGAATGCCCGCAGTGATGTCCGTAACCGGCGAGCCGGCCTTCATGGGCGGCCGCCCCGGGCCCTCCCCGGTAATACTCATCAATCCGCTCATGCCCTGCGCCACCAGATCGAATCCCCCGCGATCCGCATACGGACCCGTGCGCCCAAAGCCCGAAATCGTGCAGTAGATCAGCCGCGGATTTAGCGCGTGCAGCGTCTCGTACCCCAGCCCCATTTTTTCCATGGTGCCGCGGCGATAATTTTCGATCAGCACATCGGCATCTTCCAGCACGCGTAGCAGCGCTTTGCGCCCGGCTGGATTCTTCAGATCGACAGCCATGCCGCGCTTGTTACGGTTCATCATCAGAAATGCGGCCGATTCGTCGCCTATTGCTGGAGGCAGCATCCGATGCGCATCGTCCCCGGCCGGAATTTTCTCGACCTTCACCACATCCGCGCCCATGTCCGCGAGCAGCATCGTGCATGCCGGCCCGGCCATCACGTGCGACAGATCAATCACCGTCAGCCCGGCCAGCGGCCCTTTGCGCTTCGATTCTCCGTCTTTCGTCATCCTCTCACCTGTTTTTCGTTGTCCTTTCCTACCTGTTCTCCCATCATTCTCTCCCGACTTAACGTTGCGCCGTCATTCTGAGAGACTGCGACTTTTTGATTTTGCGCGAAAATCGACACTGAAAAGAATCGAGTTGCGCGGCAAAATTCGCCTTTCTCGGAATAAACTCACACTCTCTGAGCGGTGCACTTGCGCGAAGAATCTCTCTTCGCCTTTATGTTTTATGTTGTCATCCCGAGCGAGCGAAGCGGTTTTCTTCGCGACGAGGGATCTCTCTTCGTGTGCGAATTCCTACGCGAATGCATCTTTACGCCAGGGCCCCTTCAGCGTTGCGGAGCTTTAGGGGGCAGAGCTTCAGCTCCGACATAAAGTGCCGGTGCGAAGCACCTTCCGCTCGCGGTGTTCCTCCCGCGAGTTTTCGTTTTTTTCTGATCCAAACGTTGTGTCCCGAATTGACGTCACAACTTTAGCAACTTAACATGCTTGGCAGCGTTTCAAACGCATCTGAAATGAATCTCGAAAGGTTTTGACAACCGAATGTCCAGTGCCGCGCTCGACCGCCTGAAAGGTTCCATTCCGCCGCTGGTCACGCCGTTTAAAAACGGTGAAGTCGACTACGACGCCTACGCGCGCCTGGTCACGCAGCAGATCGAAAAGGGCGGCCACGGCATCCTCGTGAACGGCACCACCTCCGAACCCGCCACCCTCACCATCGAAGAGCGCAACAAGTTGGTCGATGTCGCCATCAGCGTTACGGCAAAGCGCGTTCCCGTCGTCGCCGCCACCGGCTCTCAATCGTTCGCCGAAACCAAAAAACTTACCGAATACGCCGCCAAATCCGGCGCCGATGCGCTCCTGATCGTCACGCCCTATTACACGCGGCCGCCGCAGCGCGGCCTGGTCGCTTATTATCTCGAAATCGCAAAAATCAGCTCGCTGCCTTGGATGGTCTACCATATTCCGGGACGCACCGCCGTCAGCGTCACGCTTGACACGTTCAAGGAATTGAAAGCGAAGTCGCCCGCGTTCGTGGGCATGAAACATGCGGTCAACGACCTTGGCTTCGTCTCCGAATGCCTGGCTACCTTCGGTCCCGACTTCAAAATTTTCGTCGGCCTGGAAGAGCTTTCCTTCCCCATGATGGCCGTGGGCGCCTGCGGTCTGATGAATGCTGTCGGAAATTTGTGCCCCGGCGTTCTGCGAGACCTGTGCGAAGCGGTCTGGAAAAACGACCTGGCCGCCGCGCAAGCGCTGCACCAGCGGCTGTTCGAAATCAATCAGGCCGTCTTCTTCGACACGAATCCCATCCCTATCAAATACATGATGAAGCGCCTTGGCATTCTTTCAACGAACGAACACCGCCTGCCGATGGTCCCCGCCACGCCGGAACTGGAAAAGCGCCTCGACGCCGTCCTCAAGCGCGCCGGCTTGCTCGAAGCCGACAAAGCCGCATGAAACTCGCCACGTTTGAAGTCCGCGGCCGCACCAGTTATGGAATTGTGGAAGGCGACGGCGTGATTGACGCGGGCGCTCGCCTCGCGAAGCAATTCGCCAACCAATTTCCTGATTTGCGCGCGGTCATCTCCGCTGGCGAATTCCACCAACTCGAGACTCTGGTGGCTCGTGCGCTGCCTGACTATCACCTCAGTGAAATCCGCCCGCTCAAGCCGATTATCAATCCGGGAAAAATCCTCTGCGTGGGCGTGAACTATCCTGAGCGCGCCGCCGAGTACAAGGACAATCCCGACGCGCCGAAATATCCGAGCATCTTCGTCCGGTTTCCGGATTCGCTCGTCGCGCACGAAGAAGCCATCGTGCGCCCTCCGGAATCGCTGCAGCTCGACTATGAAGGCGAAGTGGCGCTGGTGATCGGCAACAAGGGCCGGCGCATCGCCGAAACCGACGCGCTCGCGCACGTCGCTGGCTACACCATCTGCAACGAAGGCACCATCCGCGATTGGCTGCGCCACGGCAAGTTCAACGTCACGCCCGGGAAGAATTTCGAGCGCACCGGCGCGCTCGGCCCCTTGCTTGTCACAGCCGATGAAATCGGGTCAAAGCCAATGCGCATTATCACGCGGGTAAACGGCGAAGTCCGCCAGGACGACACCACTGACCGGATGATCTTCTCGATTCCCTTTCTGATTTCCTATATCTCGCGCTTCTGCACCCTCGAACCCGGCGATATCATCGTGACCGGCACGCCTACGGGCGCGGGCGCGCGCTTCGACCCGCCGCGCTATCTCGTTCCCGGAGATGTGGTGGAAGTGGAAGTGCCCGCAATCGGCGTGCTCCGCAACTCCGTCATTGACGAATCACCGTAACGCATCTTACTCCGCTGAATCGTAGCGGCTGGCTTCAGCCCGCCGGCCGTTTCCCTTGTCTGCGTTACATTCCGAAGCCGACGATCACATTAGAATCCGAATGTTCACCTGTAATGATTTTACGGTGTCATCAAAGCGAGCCGCGCCCGGTGAGGGCGTAGAGAAAGATGTCCAGCGAGTCGAGGAATCTCTCTTCGGTTTGCTCGCGCCAACCGAGGGCGCATCACTTCGCAATAAATTCCCAGCTTCTTCAGCATCGGATCGGGTGCCGCATCCCTTTGCGCCCTTTTCACAAGTAGTTGGCGCAATGGGTGGGTGAGTGCCCTGCGTGCCGCGACGAGCGCTTCCGGCGACTCGATTATGGTCGCCGTACGAAACCACCAATCCGTCACACCGCTTCTTCGCGATAGAACCCCAGCTTCTTCAGCATCGGACTATCCTGCACCGTGAACAGCACCGCCGGCTCGCGTCCCGAGTTTTTGTGACGGTGTACCGCCGAAGGCGGCACCACCAGCACATCGCCCTTTGACCACACATAGCTTGTGCCGTTGATTTCCGTCGTACCGCTTCCCTCACGCACAAAATAGACCGCGCTGCTGCTGTGCCGGTGCGCTTTCGTTTCCACGCCCGGCCGGACCATCTGCAAATACGCAGCAATGCACGGGAACACCGGCGCACCGGTTCGTGGCTGCACGTATTCGAGCATCACGTCATCAAACGGATCGCTCTCAACTTCCGCCAGCCAGTCCAGCGCCTCGCGCGCCTTGTCCCAACGGAACGCCAGCAATTGCTCGCCTGCCTTTGCTCCATCTCCTGCGGGTACCAGCCCAGGTGAAAAATACAGCCTCTCCGAACGTTCATTCTTCGCGCTCGGCGCCTGCTTCTCGTGCGGATACGACTCCATCTTCAGCGCTTCCAGAAATCTCACCACCGGCGAATCCAGAATATCCATCCACATCACCGGCCCCGGTCCTTCGTTGCCGTGGTCGTGCCAGTCGCCTGCGGGCGTAAGGATCACATCACCAGGACGCATCACCGTCTTGTCGCCATTCACAGTTGTGTACGCGCCTTCGCCATCGATCATGAAACGCATGGCGTTCGGGCTGTGCCGGTGCGCGGGCGCCACTTCGCCTGGCAGCAGATACTGGAACGCGATCGAAATCGTGTGCGTCGCGGTCATCTCCGCCACGCCGGGATTGGCGATGCGCAGAATCCGCCGCTCCGCGCCCTTGCCGGGGTCCACCTGATCCGGCGTGGCGCGCACCAAGGGCTCGATCTTCTCCCACTTCCACACGCCCGCCTGCACCTGGAACTTTTTCGGCTGGATCAGCGGCCCCGGATGAAACCACGGAGCATCAAGCCCCGCAGCTTTAACGTCGTGCTCGAACTGTTGCGCCTCTTTTTCTGTAATTTTGGTCGTTGTTGCCATTGCCCGCCTCCTGGCGATTTTCGCCACATTTGCAACGAAGAGCTAAATCACCGCAATTTTCTTTTTCAGCTTTCCATCCTGCAGCACTTCGGGATTCATCGCTCCCGCCGGTACGCGTCCCCCGAGATACGCCTCCACATTGTCGATCGCCTGCCGGAAAAACCGGTCGTAGGACTCGGCTGAAACGTACCCCATATGCGGCGACAGCACAACATTTTCAAGCACGCGCAGCGGATGATTCACCGGCAGCGGCTCCGTCTGAAACACATCCAGCGCCGCGCCGCGAATGCGGCCATCGCGCAACGCCGCCACCAGCGCATTTTCGTCCATCAACTCCCCGCGCGCCGTGTTCACCATGCAGGCCGTTGGCTTCATCAGCGAAATATGCCGCGCGGTCACCAGACCTCGCGTGCGCTCGGAAAGCCGCAGGTGCAGCGTGATGATGTCGCTCTCCCGAAACAGATCATCCAGCGGCGTGTATGCCGCACCGGCAGCCGCTGCCTTCTCTGCAGTAAGGTTCGCGCTCCACGCAATCACCTTCATCCCCAGATGATTTCCGAACGACGCGATTTTCGATCCAATCCGCCCCAGCCCGATCACCCCCAGCGTTTTCCCCGCCAGATCGAATCCCATTCCCGTCTGCCACAGTCCTTCGCGGATGGCCCGATCCTCCTGCGCCACGCGATGCGCCATGGCTAACATCAGCGCCATGGTCACCTCGATGGCCGTAGCGCCCGAGCCTTCCGTTTGCGTCACCAAAATTCCTTGCGCTGTTGCCGCGCCCAAATCCACCTGCCCTGAATTTTTCCCCGTGAGGGAAAGCAATTCGAGATTGGGTAGATGTTCCAGCACGCGTTTCGTGAAATGCGTTCGCTCGCGAATCGGCACCAGAATCTGATATGGCTTCAGCCGCTCGACGATGCGCTCCTCATCATGCAGCGTGTCGCGATAGCCCTCCAGTTCGATCCGATTCGCGATTTTCTTCCAGTACGGCTGCGCAAACGCCGCGCCCTGGTAGTCATCCAATACCGCCAGCCTCTTGATCATGTTTCCCCTTGTCCCAGGCCGTCGCCCGACGGATTTCCGCCAGGTAATATAGTACAGCTGGGTACAAACTAGAGGTTGTCATCCCGAGCGAGCGAAGTGCCTTTCTTCGCGACGAGGGATCTCTCTTCCTGTGTCGAATCCATCTCGCCGTCGCTTCCACGACATCATCGCGGGCGTCTTTGTAAGTCTCGGCTTCCCCCGCGACCGAAACACGGCGGCACGCCGGCGCCTTCCGCTCGCGGTGAGATTTCCGCGAGCCTTTACCCCGCCAATTTTAGTTACACTATCGCCTCATATTTTTCTACCCAGAGGAGAAGCACTGCATGCCGGATGCCGCAAAAATTGTTCCTTACTCGGAGCTGCGCACTCGCGTTCGCGACATTTTCGCCGCCTATCGCATGCCGCCTGCCGACGCTGATCGCGTCTCCGAATGCCTGGTCGAAGCCGATGTTCGCGGCATCGCTTCCCATGGCGTCAATCGCGTTCCCATTTACACCAAGCGCTTTCGCCTGAAACTGGTCAATCCCAAACCTGCTTTGAAAATCACCGCGCCAACTCCCGTCGCAACTCACGTCGACGGCGACAATGGCATGGGTTTCATCGTCGCTACCCGCGCAATGGCCGCCGCAATCGATTCGGCCCGCACCTTCGGCATCGGCATGGCGCTCGCCTCGCACAGCAACCATTTCGGCATCGCCGCGAATTATTTGTTGCAGGCGCTCGACGCCAGCATGGCCTCTATGGTCTTCACCAACGCCTCGCCCGCCATGCCCATCTGGGGTGGACGCACTCCCTTTCTTGGCACCAGTCCGCTCGGCATGGCCGTTCCGGGCGGTAACCAACAGCCGCCTCTCGTCCTCGACATGGCCACCGCCGTCGCGGCGCGCGGAAAAATCCGCCGTGCCGCCGAGCGCGGCGAATCCATTCCCGAAGGCTGGGCGCTCGACGAGCAAGGCCGCCCCACCACCGACGCGGCCGCGGCCTACAAAGGCATTCTTCTGCCGCTCGCCGGACCGAAAGGTTCCGGCTTATCTCTGATGATGGAAGCGCTGGGAGGCGTCATGTCCGGCGCGGCTTTCGGCGGCGAAGTCAAAAATCAGTATCTCGATT
>DASZMG010000033.1:0-5511 GCA_035551975.1 Candidatus Acidiferrales bacterium
TGTTGTTTATCGCGGCCATTCTTTTTGTCAGTCACATGTAAAGCTCACCCGCCGGGGATGGACGGGACACGGGACCTGACATTGGAACCTTACGTTGGCCGCGGAATTGGACTTGGAAACTTTTGCGCCGCTCGTAACCTCGCCACCTCGGCCGCGTCAGATAAGAGTTACTTCCGCATCACGCGAGGGCGCCATTCTGCAGGTCCGCAAGATTCTGCTTCCGATCGAGTTCCACGAAACCACCCTGCACGTCATCGGCGTCGCGGATGCGATCGCCCGCCGCTTCCACTCCGAAGTAGTGCTCCTGCACGTAATCGCGCCGGAAAGCTACTCGCCGCTCGACCGTCCCGGAAACCGCCCGCTCTCGCCTGACGAATTGCTCAACCAACTATTCACATATGCGGAAAAGGACCTTCACGAATCGTTCGGCTTGGCCCTCAACGGACTGCCGGTGAAGTGCCTGATACGCCAAGGCGACGCCTCCACCGAAATCATTGCCGCCGCGCAGAATGAAGCCGTCGATCTGCTCGTCATGCCCACCAGTGGGCGGCGCGGGTTCTGGGGCCATCTGATCGGCTCGGTGGCCGCAAAAGTAATACACGAATGCGATGTGCCGGTCCTGACCGGAACGCAATTCCTCGATATCTCCAGCCAAAGTTGGAATGTAAAGCACGTGCTCTGCGGCGTCACCTTCAGCGAACACAGCCGCCCCACGCTGCAGTGTGCTGCAAAAATCGCCAACGAAGTCCAGGCCAAGCTGACCATCGCGCACATCACGCCAGACGTGCAACTCTATGGCCCTGGCGGCACTTACGCCGATCCAGGATGGCAGCGCGAACTCGTCGCTTCAGCGAATGACTTGCTGGCACGCGTACAGCGAGAAACGGGAATTGCCGCTGAAACCGCGATCGAAAGCGGTGATCCCGGAAAAGGGCTGGCCAAAATTGCTGTCCAAATCGGCGCGGACCTGCTCGTTGTCGGCACTCACTTCGGCGGCGGACCCTTGGGCGCAAACACGTACGGTATCCTCGGCGAATCGCCCGTCCCGGTCCTCAGCGTCTGATCAACCACCACCTCATTACAACTGTTCGGTTGCGCAACCAATGCGATAATAGCCTCGCTGTGGTTTCAGTTATTCAAACTCCGAAAGCAGACGTCCTTCTCCGAATTCAGCGGATTCAAACCATAACCATCGTTTGGATGAGCATCGAAGCTCTGGTTTCTCTCTACGCCGCCTGGCGAGCGCGCAGCCCTGCATTGCTCGCGTTCGGCGGAGACAGTGCCATCGAACTCTTCTCAGCGCTCGTGGTCCTGCGGGCATTTAGCGGGGCGACCGGGAAACGCGGCGATGAACGTCGGGCAGCCCGCATTGCGGGATTCTTGCTTTATGCGCTCGCAGTCTATGTCGCAGTTGTTTCTTTAGCCGCTCTGCTGGGGCACGGCCAGCCGCGGCCTACGGACTTGGGCATAGCCATTCTAATTGCTGCCGCCGCCATAATGCCGTGGCTTTCGCATCACAAGCGCCGCCTCTCTGCCGCCACTGCCAGCGCGGCGCTTCGAGCGGACGCAGCCCAATCGGGTTTGTGTGCTTATATGTCCATCATTGCGCTAGTTGGAATTGCCGCGAACGCAATCCTCCACGTTTCGTGGATGGATCCCGCTGCTGCCTTGGCCATAATTCCGTTGATTCTCTGGGAAGCGCGTCAGTCATTTCGCGGAAAACCCTGCGGCTGCTGTTAAGCGCTTCCCCTTAAACGATGTGGCTCTGGCGCTCCAGGCCCATCTCTTTTTCACGCCGTGCGAACGGCTCATTGCGATGCTTCTTGCTTTGCTGTTCCCGGTTTCAGCGTGCTGATGTACGCCACCACGTCGCGCATAGCTTTGTCACTCGGCAGCGTCGCAGCCATCGGGGCCATCATCTGTCCCTGCTTGTCTTCAGGCTCCACGCCGCGAATGCCCTGTTTGAATTTCACGAGCTGCATGTAGAGATACCAATCGTCTACGCCCGCGATTCGCGGGGCCTGCATCGCTTCATTGCCGCTGCCATCCGGCCCATGGCACGAACTGCACAGCGTGTACCGTTTCTTCCCCGCCAGCGGATCGCCACCGAGCGAAGGGTCATGCGTCACCATCGGCAAACTCGCCACATAACGCGCCACCGCCCGCACATCCTCTTCGCTCATCAGGCTCATGGCGATCGGCCGCATGCGCAGCCCTTCCGCATCGTAAAACTGCGCTCCGCGCGCCCCCGAACGGAAATGCCGTAACTGCTCTGTGACATGAAGACAAATGCGCCACACAGCAACACTGGCCATATCCAAAATGAAACGCCGCGATGCTTCATTCCTTCGCCCCTCTGCGTTAAATCGGTCCTGGCCCGAAAATCCTTTATCCCCATTGCTTGTCGCATGCGCCGGTATCCTGTCCGCCCCACTGCGCGTCCGCCTTGCTACTATCCACAAAAATCCTCGCGGAAGATCACGATACCCATCACTGGTCAAAGTGATTCGCATCACCAGTTGTGTTTCATACGCATTCGCGGCGACCAAGTTCATACTCTTGCACGGCTCGCGCGAGATGCCCGTGTGGGGCGAAGCCTTCCGCGCCACCAACGCCGATGCGAATCTGGCCAAGCTGAAAGCCCACAATCTCGCCTTCTACCTCGAATCCATCCAGCAGAAGTAGCTCTCTCAACTGTCCTCGCTAGAGCAAGGACCCAGTACGGATGCGTTCCGCCGCGGCAGGAAACAAACGCAGCGCGGCGCGCCCAATATCCTCAACCTGCTCGCGCGTCAGTCCGGCATAACCCCGGAGCGCCTCGATATTCGCATCCATGGTCGCATCCGTGGTGCACGGCACACCACAATCGGAGCCATACACAAGCTGCTCGTGCGTGGTCATGGCCAGCGCCGCGCCCAGCGCCGTAGGACACGTCGCCGCCGTATCCAGGTGCAAGCGCCTCAAATGCTGCCGCATCTCCACCTGCGTCACCCGCTGCGGATTCGGCACCCACTTCTCGTTCCCTAAAATCAGCAGCCTGCCCGAAAGCGCCGGAAGCGCGCCGCCGCAATGCGCCACCACGAATTTCACGTTGGGGAATTTGCGGAACGTGCCGCGATACAGCATGTCAGTAAACGTGCGCGCCGTCTCAAACGCCACTTCCTGCAGCGCGCACGGCCGCCCCATCACGCCCGGCGCATATGCGTCCGGATGCGCGAACACCACCGCACGCCGCCGGTCCAGTTCCGCCCACACCGGATCGAGCTTCTCATCGCTGAGGTACACGCTGTTGTAGCAGCAGGTCACCGCGAATCCATCCGCATGCAACTCGCCATACGCGCGCGCTATCTCCGCCAGCGCCGCCTCCGCATTGTCTGTCGGCAGCGCCGCCAGCAACCCGAATCGCGACGGATGCTTTTTAACCATGCACGCTCCGTACTCGTTCGACGCCCGCAGCGCATCCAGCTTTTTCGGAATATTGCTCAGCATCTGCATGGCGATGCCCGTGCGGTCCATGTACGCGAGCGACGTTTCGGCGTCCCACCGCGGTGGCGCGCCGATATTCCAGCACGCCTGCTTCATCGCCTCCAGACGCTGCGCGCGCACCTCTTCGCTCTCCGGCGGAGAAAAATGCGCGTGCACGTCGACCCAGCCATCCACTCTCATCAATCGCTTCTCCAGAAAATTCCCGTTTTGATTGTCGTGAATAGTTTAGTTTAGGCGGGACGCAGCTTTCGCTGCGGAAAAAAACCGTGAAGCGCCATGCCACTCCCGGGCGCTTTGGAGATTCGGTAAGGATCGCGTCCGGTGCGAGGCGAGAGACACATCAAAATTCCGCGAGCTTCTTCCCTCTTCCTCGCTACCTCATTAGCTTCCTTCACCTCGCGACTTTACTTCACACCACCGTGGCGAGGGTGTAGCCATACTCCTGCGCGCGGCTCACCGCCAGGATCCCAGCCGGCACAATGCGCGCGTTTCCGACCAGGTTCGCCGACAACTCCTTCACAATTTCGTCGGGCTTCCCACCCGTTCCTTCCGCCGCTCTCCCGGCAATCGCTCTCGTGGACATCCCGCACACCGCGAAGTGCACGCCCTTCTTGACCATCTGATCGATCGGCGCCGTCTGCCCTTCTTCCGCCGTTAGATAAACATTCACCGTAGGCGCCTCTTTCGTCTTCGGATCCACAAACTCCGCCTGCGCCGAAAAATATTTCCCGTACTTGGCCCACATAGCGTTGTTGTACGCGAAGCTCGTCGAACGATGCCGCGCAACGATGATCACCGCCAGGTCACTGTCCTTTAATCCGTACGTTGCCTGGTTGGCATTGAAGTAGTTGCCAGCAAAGCGCATCCCCCAGCTGATGGCCTCGCCATTGTCCGTATCGATCAGGAAGCGGTGCTGGCCGGGAATCTGGTCGTACCAGGCGTCCTGCTCGTGCCGCGCCGGCTTCCATGAGCCGCTCGCATCCGCCGCTGCGTTTGCAGCCGGCGAGGCTGCTGGAACAGAAGCTGCCGCTACCTTCGCCCCCACCACGCTCGCTCCGATCACTCCCGCACCCAGCCCCACCCGCGTCAAAAACAATCGCCGCACTAGCGACAATCCCGACTCTTTCTCGCTCATCTTCTCTCCTTGTTAGACAACCCGATGGCCAGCTTGATCGCGCCGATCATAGTACATCCGCGAACTTTAGTGAATGGTAACCGGCGCGGACTCCCGCCGGGACATTATGACGCCGTGTTTTGTAGATCGCGGCTTTCAGCCGCGACAAAAGCACTCGGCGCGAAGCGCGTTTCCGCTCGCGGTTCTTGGCGATCCGGTTAGGATCGCGATGAAAAAAGACCGCCAGCCTCGCGGAAAATTCCCTTCGACAGGCCTCGCCGTGTTCCTTATTTTGGCTCAGGGCTTGAACTCAATCGACAAGTTGCTGAGCACTCCAGGGCCCAGGGCTTTCGAAGTGTGCGTCAGCGCCGGACCAAAACCGACCGTGTCCGCCGTCAGATCGCGCACCACCTCTTTGCCGTCGGTCCACTGCTCCACTTTAGTGGTCGCAAGGGTGACGGTCAGCCGCTGAAAGTGGCTGTGCTCCGGGCCCAGCTCGCCCGGGTGCATGCTCTCGTGAAACACGATGAAATCGTTGTTCTCGAACAACACGTGCAGATTCGGCGAACGCGGCGCCTGCCTCGGCGGCAGCACGCTGCGCGGATGGTTCGGCTTCACCGCAACTTCCAGGTACTCGCCGCTGGCCGGAGGCGTGTAGCGCTCGCCCTTCGCAAATACTTTCACATCTCCGCGCTGCATCTTTGCGCCATTGAGATTGATAGCGCTGAGCGCGATCAAAATCCGGTCACCGCCGCACGCCGCGTTAGTCGACCCGGCAAGGGTCGCATCGGTTGTTGTCGACCCGGCAAGGGTCGCATCGGTTGTCGACCCGGCAAGGGTCGCATCGGTTGTTGTCGACCCGGCAAGGGTCGCATCGGTTGTCGACCCGGCAAGGGTCGCATCGGTTGTCG
>DASZMG010000034.1:0-10505 GCA_035551975.1 Candidatus Acidiferrales bacterium
AACCGTAAAGCAAAACGCAAAATCGAAGAGAGGTCCCTCGACTCGCTCCGTCCTACCGCGACCCTAACCGGGTCGCAGACTTCGCTCGCTTCGGGATGACACCGTCAAACAAAAGAAACGGCAAAAGCAAATTCACCCGGCAACAACAAAGGCGAGGAGAGATTCTTCGCGGCGCTCAGAATGACGGCGCAAAGCAACAGCAAAAGAAAATGCAGATCCCTCGGCGTCGCTCGGAAGGACAACCGTAAAGCAAAACGCAAAATCGAAGAGAGGTCCCTCGACTCGCTCCGTCCTACCGCGACCCTAACCGGGTCGCAGACTTCGCTCGCTTCGGGATGACACCGTCAAACAAAAGAAACGGCAAAAGCAAATTCACCGGCAACAACAAAAGCGAGGAGAGATTCTTCGCTGCGCTCGGAATGACGGCGCAAAGCAACGGCAAAAGAAAATGCAGATCCCTCGACGTCGCTCGGGATGACAACCGTAAAGCAAAACGCAAAATCGAAGAGAGAGCCTTGGACAAGACCGCCTTGGCGAAATCGGCACACGAAGAGGGGTCCCTCGACTCGCTCCGTTCTACAGCGACCCTAACCGGGTCGCAAACTTCTTCTGTGCGCCCTTACCGGGCGCGGTTCGCTTCGGGATGACACCGAAAAAGTGAAGACAAGAGAGATTCCTCGTCGCGGTTTCGCGGCCGCGAAACGCCGCTCGCTCGGAATGACAGCGAAGAGGAAAAGCCGCGGGCGACTAGTGCACGGGGATCGAGGGAGGGAGCTTGGGTCCGGTGTACCGCAGGATGAAGAGGCCCTGCGCGGAGTCGGAGAGATAGATGTAGCCGCGGGTGTCGACGAGCACGTCGGCGGCGGTGGAAATGAGCTTCGATGTTTCGGGCACGCCGTGGCCGCGCTTGGTGGGATTCGGCGGAATGAAGTAGCCGATTTCCTGGGGCTGGTAGGCGTTCGAAATGTCGTAGACGCGCAGGCCGGCGTTGAAATAGGTGAGGTAGAGAATGTTGTCGGAGTGGTCGACGAAAGGATTGTGAAAGAGCATGTTCACGTTGTGCGAGCCGAAACTGCCGCCCTTGTGGCAGAAGTCGGCATAAGGAGCGCCGGGAGGAACGATGGGCGCGGGAAGGAAGGAGAGAATCTTGGGCTGCGCGGGATCGGCGACGTCGATGAGCGAAACCTGGCTGGGACCGTCTCCGCAGGCGCCTTGAAAAGTTTCGGAATTGGTCTCCACAATTTTGCGATTCGGGAACGGGAGAGCGGTGTGCACGGCGAGCCCGAGATGGAACGGTGGATCGAAGGTGAGCTGGCTGACTTCCTTGGGGTGGCGGACGTCGCTGATATCGAGAATGACGAATTTTTTGCCGTAAGAAAGATAGGCGAGATTGCCGATGACCACGGGCGGTCCGTGGAGTCCGAAGCCGTGCGGAAATGCGGTGTTGGGCGCGTTGGGATCGGCGAGTTTCTGCTCAGGCAGCCACCAGCGGCTGACTTCGACCGGATGTGCGGGATCGCTGATGTCGGCAATGACGTAGATGTTGCCGGCGAATCCGTTCGCGCCGGAAGCGAGATGCATGTAGCGGCCACCGTAGTAGCCGTCGCGATGCGTGCCGAGGCCGCCGGTTTTGAAATGGCCGAGCAGCTCGGGATGGACGGGATCCTCAACATTCCAGATGAGCACACCTTCGTCCCAGGGCTTGGAGTGGTCGGTGTCGCCGCCAAACTGGGAGCGCTCGAGAGCGGTGATCATTTTGCCTTCGGCCATATCGACCTGCACGGTGAAGGTGTTGGCGGGGCCGGGAATCCAGTTGACCACGGTGGGCTTGGTGGGATCGGTAACGTCGAGAATGCTCCAGCCTCGGTCGTAGAGGCTGGCGGTGTAGAGATACCAGCGGCCCTTCACTTCCTGGATGGTGAGCTTGAAAGGAATGTGGCCGTTCTCGTCGGTATAGCTGACGAATTCGACGTTCTTGGCGAAGGCGCCGGCGGGCAGGGCGGCGGTGGGTTCCGTTTGCGGTCGCGCGCGCAGAACGAATGGAGCGATGAGAGCAGATGCGAAGAGGATAGCTATGGCGAAGCGGCGCATGGGCAGAGAGTTTAGCGACGAGGGAGGCGCGAGTCAAAAGCGAGGAGGACGAAGCGAGGAGTCTCCCGGATGAGAACGGCCAGAAGGCTCCCCGCTTCGCACGAGCGACAGGCGAAACTAGCGGCGGACAGCGTGGGCTTTGACGGCGCGGTTTTGGAAGAGCTCGATCATGGCTTTATTGAATGCGGGAATGTCGTCCGGCTTGCGCGCGGTGACGAGATTGCCGTCGACGACGGATTCTTCGTCTCTCCATTCGGCGCCCGCATTGCGAAGATCCGTTTTCAGCGAGGGCCAGGAGGCGATTTTGCGTCCGCGCGCGGCACCGGCTTCGATGACCATCCAGGGACCGTGGCAGATGGCGGCGACAGGCTTGTCCGCGGAGAAAAACGATTTCACGAATTCGACCGCGGCGGGTTCCATGCGCAGCTTGTCGGGATTGATGACGCCGCCAGGAAGAAGGAGCGCGTCGAAGTCGGCGGAACGCGCCTGATCGAGAGGGAGGTCGACGGGAAATTCGTCACCCCAATCCTTCATTTTCCAACTGCGAACTTTATCTTTCTTGGGCGAGACCAAGGTGGTTTTCGCGCCGGCCTGATCCAAAGCTTTGCGAGGTTCAACCATTTCGACGTGCTCGAAACCGTCGGTCACGAGAATGGCAACTTTTACTCCATTGAGATCGCTCATCAGTTCGTTCCTTCCCTGACACTTGAAACTGCTATGTCATTCTAATCTGTGTCGCACGCCTCACTCTAACGCCACGGGCGGGTCAGATGGGATATTGGCGATGATGTAGAGGCGCGACGTAATTCGCTGTAGCGGCTGCGGGCGTTTCGCCGAAGCCGCAAACGGAATGGTGGACTGCCGGGGCGAGGGGGAAGCTGGAGGTATTCGACTTGGGGCTTCCGCCACATTGGAAATTCAAATACGCGGCCTGCGTAAGAAGGGATATGCTTCCCGGATGTCTTCGACGGAGACCACCGTTTTACCGGCGCAAAGCAGCGTGATCGAGCGCATCTTTCACGTTGCCGAGAACAATTCCACGATTTCGCGCGAGCTGCTGGGCGGGCTAACCACGTTCATGGCCATGGCTTACGTGGTGGTGGTGAATCCGCGGATTCTGGGCGAAGCGGGAATGCCGGTGGACGGCGTGCTGTTCGCTACATGCCTTTCGGCGGCGGTGGCCACGCTGGTGATGGGTATCTGGGCGAATTATCCGATCGCGCTGGCACCGGGCATGTCGCTAAACGCGTACTTCACGTATTCGATCGTGCTGGGGCGGCACGTGCCGTGGCAGACCGCGCTCGGGGTAGTGTTTCTTTCGGGATCGCTGTTTCTGATTTTGACACTGACGAATGTGCGGGAGCACATCGTCAACGATATTCCCGATTGCCTGAAGCACGGAACGGCGGCGGGGATTGGATTTTTTATCGCGTTCATCGGAATGCGCAACGCGAACATGATCGTGGCGAATCCGGCGACCTACGTGGGGATTGGAAAGATAGCCGATCCGCACGTGCTGCTGGCTGCGCTGGGGCTGATCGTGATCGCGATTCTGATGTCGCGCAAAGTGGGTGGCGCGATTCTGATCGGGATTGTGGTCACAGCGCTGGCGGGAATACCACTGAAGCTGACGAGTTTGCCGTCGCATTTGTTCTCGCTGCCGCATCCGGCGGGAACGTTCATGAAGATGGATTTCCGCTCGGCAGCGCGGCTGGGATTGGGCGAGCTGATCTTCGTTTTCTTTTTTGTGGACCTGTTCGACAACGTGGGAACGCTGGTGGGCGTTTGCGAGCAGGGCGGCTTCATGCGCGACGGGAAATTTCCCCGAGCGAGCCGCGCGCTGCTGGCCGATGCGTTCGGGACCATGATTGGAGCGATCACCGGGACTTCAACGGTGACGAGCTACATCGAAAGCGCAGCAGGAGTGGCGGCGGGAGCGCGCACAGGGCTCGGCAACCTGGTGATTGCGGGACTGTTTTTGGGCGCGATGTTCTGCGCGCCGGTGGTGGCGGCGATTCCGTCATATGCGACGGCTCCGGCGCTGATCCTGGTGGGCGCGCTGATGTGCACATCGCTGCCGAAAATCAAGTGGGACGATTTCACCGACGCATTTCCGGCGTTCATGACCATGGTGGCGACGCCGCTGACGTTCAGCATTGCGACGGGGCTGAGCCTGGGGCTGCTGTCGTTTACGTTTTTGAAGGTGGGCACGGGGCGGGTGCGGGAGATCAGCCCGCTGATCTGGATACTGACCGTTTTGTTCGTGCTGCGGTATGCGTTTCTTGGGGCGGAGTAGAGGCAGTGGCGAGTAACTAGTGATAAGTGGCTAGAGAAAGCAAGACCGCCTCAACTGCATGAGGCGCGGACCTGGAGTTGCGCGACCAATTCCGCACACGAAGAGAGATTCTTCCTCGCTCTCCTGCGACCCTGCCGGGTCGCAAATTCGCTCGTTCGGAATGACAAGCGTAAGGAAAAGATGCGGTGAAATTTCAGGAGGCGAGGCGGGCGAGGGTTTCGGCGAGGACGAGAGCGCCGCGCGAGATGTCTTCGGGCGAGGCATATTCGTCGGGGCGGTGGCTGTAGCCGTTACGGCAAGGGATGAACAGCATCACGGTTGGTGCAATGCGCGACATGAACAGCGAGTCGTGATAAGCGCGGCTGACCATTTTTTTGAACGCGAAATTGTGGGCCTGGCAGGATTTTTCCAGGGCGTCGATGAGTTCGGGTGCGCAGGCAGCGGGAGCGTCGGCGTTGAGAAGTTCGGTATGGGTGGTGACGCCGCGCTTCGTTGAAATTTGTTGGCAGGCAGTTTCGATAGAGCGCAGAACGGCGTCGCGGCGGGCGAGGTCGGTGTCGCGCACATCGACGGAGATGCGCACGCGGCTGGGAATGCTGTTGATTGCGCCGGGAAAAACATCGCAGATGCCGACGGTAGCGACAGTGTCGATGGCACCGCTCGATTTTGCGGCGGATTCGATGGCAAGCATCAGTTCCGACGCGGCACAGAGAGCGTCGCGGCGATCAGGCATGAGCACACCTCCAGCATGACCTCCCGAACCTTCCAGGGTGATGTACAAGCTCGCCGGTGCAGCAATGTTGGTGACGATGCCGAGAGGAATACGCTCGCGCTCGAGAATCGGTCCCTGCTCGATGTGCAATTCAACAAAAGCTTTGTAGTAGCCGCGCGGCAACTGCACCGATGCGAGATCGCCAGTCATGCCGGCGGCGTGGCGAATTTCATCAAACGAGAGTCCGGCTTTATCTTTCAATTTTTGTGCAGCGGCGGGCGTGAGCGCGCCGGACAACATGCGACTGCCGGGACAGCCGATCCCGAAGCGCGTGGGCTCTTCGGCGGTGAAAACGGAAAGCTCTATGGAGTGGCGCGGCTGAAATCCAGCTTCCTTCAGCGCGCGAATCGCTTCAAGTCCGCCGAGAACGCCGACCACGCCATCGTATTTTCCGGCGTTCGGAATCGCATCGATATGGGAGCCGGTGCCAACAGCGGGAGCGTTCGGCTCGGTTCCTGGCCAGCGGATGAAAATGTTGCCGATGGCGTCGTGGCGAACAAAAAGCCTGGCCGCTTCGCAGCGCTTTTTCAGCCAGGCGCGCGCTTTTAGATCTGGTCCAGTGAAAACGATGCGAGTGACGACAGGCGGCCCGGCTTCGGAAATGGAAGCAAGCTCTTCGATTTCGGCGGAGAGGCGATCCTGATTGATGCGCAAATTCTGCGTCGGAGTTTGGGGCATTAGCTAGGCGAGTTTAGCCCAAGCGGAGAGTTTTTTCTGGTAGGCGCGAGCTTCGCGCAAAGTTTTTTCCTCGTCGATGCTGAGCATGAGATGGTCTTCCATCAGCAATTTCCCGCCAATAATCACGGTTTTCACGTCGGAGCCGCGCAAAGCGTAAACCAATTGCGAATAGACATCGTACATCGGCGTGGCGTGCGGGCCATTGGTGTCGACAAAGATGAGATCGGCTTTTTTGCCGGGTTCGAGCGAGCCGACAAGATGATCGAGGTGAAGCGCGCGGGCGCCGCCGATGGTGGCCATTTCGACGACCTGGATGGCGGGAAGAGCGCGCGGGTCCATGCGAGCGATTTTCTGCAACTTTGCGGCGGTGTCCATTTCTTCGAAGATGTCCTGGCTATTGTTGCTAGCCGCGCCGTCGGTGGCGAGGCCTACCGGATGACCGGCAGCCAGAAAATCGACGACCGGCATAATACCGGAAGCGAGCTTCATGTTGCTCGAAGGATTGTGGATGCAGCCGACGGAAAATTTCTTCAGGAGCGCGATGTCCTCGGCGTCGACCCAGATGCAATGGGCGCCGACAACGTCAGGACCAAGGAAGCCGATTTTTGCGAGGTATCCGATCGGCGAGCAGCCAAGTTTTTTGCGGCTTTGCTCGATTTCAAAAGGCGCCTCGGATATGTGGATGAGGATTGGAGCGCCGTGCTGACGCGCGAGAGCGGCGGAATCGAGCAGAGTTTTTTCGCAGCAGGTGTAGATGGCATGCGGAGCAACGGCTGGAATGATGAGCGGGTCATTCTTCCATTTGTGCAAAAACTGTTCGGTGTAGCGCAGGGCATCGGCGGGAGTTTTGTTATCGGGCGCGCGAAAATCTACGACCGTTTCACCGAGAATGCCGCGCATGCCGGTTTCTTTGGTGACACGCGCGACGACGTCCTCGAAGTAGTACATGTCGGCGTAAGTGGTAATTCCGGCGCGTAGCATTTCGAGCATGCTGAGGCGGGTGCCGCAAGCGACAAACTCTTCGTTCACGTTGGCGGCTTCGGCGGGGAAGATGTGCTTTTGCAGCCAGTCTTCGAGAGCGAGATCGTCGGCGAGGCCGCGGAAGAGACTCATGGCGGCGTGGGCGTGTCCATTGATGAAGCCCGGGAGGATGAGGGCGCCACGAGCGTCGAGAGTTTGGGTCGGTTGGAATTTGGCGGCGAGTTCGGAGCGCGTGCCAACCGCGTGAATAGTGTCGCCAGCGATGGCAACGGCGCCGTCGCGGATGAGGTCGTGGCCGGCGTTCATGGTGAGCACAGTGCCGCCTGAGGCTAGAAGATCGATTTTTTCGGCGGCAGACACGGGGAGTGGACCAATCCGTAAAGCGGAAGTACGGGTACATTTTCATTGTACAGGAACAGAGGACGCTCGCGTTTATAGGCGCGCAGCTTGTTTCATCGCATGATACGCATCAGCAAATGCGATGAGTGAAGCGAGTGGGCTGTATCAGAATTGGTGGTAGCGAGTTTATAGCGTATGGCCGCGAGCCCCCCGAGAACGCATTTTCAGGCCTCTTTTGTGGGTTTACTGCGAGCGCGAGCCGAGAGTAAACTCGCGAAGATTGTGCGGAGTGAAACGCATGAGTAGCGCCGACAAACTGGCAAGCGAGACGGAGCGCGTGAGAGAGAGCTCACTCTACAACGAGGATCTTGCGCCGGTGCCGCGCGAAAAGCGGAGCTGGGGGACTTACAACTACGCGGCGCTATGGATCGCTATGAGTGTCAACATTCCCACGTACATGCTGGCCAGCGCGATGATCGCGGGCGGCATGAACTGGAAGCAGGCGATTTTTACGGTTTTTTTAGGCAACGTGCTGGTGCTGATTCCGATGCTGCTGAACGCGCATGCGGGAGCGGAGTACGGCATTCCGTTTCCGATTTTTGCGCGCTCCGCGTTTGGTGTGTTGGGCGCGAGTGTACCGGCAATTTTGCGCGCGCTGGTGGCCTGCGGATGGTTCGGGATCCAGACCTGGATCGGCGGCGAAGCGATCAGCGCGATGGTGGTGGCGCTGGCGCCGGCGTGGAAGGGGGCGTTGTGGGTGGTTCCGACGTGCTTTCTGGTGTTTTGGCTGCTGAACGTAATCGTGATTCTGCGCGGGATTTCGACGATCCGATTTCTGCAGGGTGTGACGGCTCCGTTTCTGCTGCTGATCGGGACGGCACTGCTGCTGTGGGCGCGCAGCAAGGCGGGCGGATTTGGACCGATGCTGGCGACGCCGTCGAAATTTCAAAGCTTCGGAGAGTTTTTCAAGTTTTTCGTGCCGTCATTGACGGGAGTGGTGGGGTTCTGGGCCACCGTCGCGCTGAATATTCCGGATTTCACGCGCTACGCGAAAAGCCAGCGCGCGCAGATGGTCGGGCAGGCGCTGGGGCTGCCCACGACGATGACGTTCTATTCCTTCATCGGAATCGCGGTGACGTCGGCGACGGTGATTTTATTCGGGCAGGCGATTTGGGATCCGGTGGGCGTGCTTTCGCGATTGAGTAGTCCGCTGGCGGTGGTGATCGCGATGATCGCGCTGCTGATGGCCACGCTGAACGTGAATGTGGCGGCGAACGTGGTGTCTCCCGCGAACGATTTTTCGAATTTGTGGCCGCGGCGCATCAGCTTTCGCATCGGCGGGCTGATCACCTGTTTGATGGGGATTGTGATGCAGCCGTGGAAGCTGCTGGCGAATTACGGGAATTACGTGTTTGGCTGGCTGGTGGGCTATTCGGGATTTCTCGGGCCGATTGCCGGAGTGCTGATCTGCGACTATTTTGTGATTCGCCGAAAAATTATTTTGACCGAGGATTTGTATCAGCGGAATGGCGCATACGAGTATTCGGGCGGGGTGAACTGGAAGGCGATTGCGGCTCTGGCGATTGGGTGCGGAGTGGCGTTCGTGGGGCTGGTGTATGCGCCGCTGCGCGTGCTGTATGACTACGCGTGGTTTGTGGGATTTGGCGTGAGTTTTGTGGTGTATTCAGCGCTGATGATGGGAGCGCGGGAGGCGGCGGCACAGGCGGCGGATTGATTTTAAGACGAGCCGAAGGCTCGCGGAAACCGCACCGCGAGCGGGAGCGCTGCGCGCCGTGCTTTTTGTCACGCCTAAAGCCGTGACCTACAACGATACTCGCGCTAGAGGGATGGCGGACGGATTGAGACCCCGGCGGATTCTAAATACGAAGAGGGATTCCTCGACTCGCTCCGTCCTACCGCGACCCTAACCGGGTCGCAGACTTCGCTCGGTTCGGGATAACAACGTAAAAACAAAAGCGACCGATGACGGACTAAAGTCCGCAGCTAAGACTGCAAAGAAGAAATGCGAAGAGGGATTCTTCGCTGCGCTCAGAATGACGGCGAAGTTTCTAATGAGCGTTAGTCGTCGCCAGAGGGGAGAGGTGGGGCGCAGGTGGGATCGGATTTGGTGCGCTGCTTCCAACTCATGGGCGGCTTGCCATTGTCGACGCGCTTCATGGTGATGCAATTCTCCACGGGACAAACTAGCGCGCAGAGATTGCAACCGACGCACTCTTCCTCGATGATCCGCGGAACGTGAACACCCATCCCTTGTGGATTCATCTTTAGATTCGAAGGGCCATTTGAAGCGGCATTCGATGAGTTGCTGCAAGGGGCGATGGCTTGGTGCGCGCCGTCCTCGCAGGCGATGTAGCAGAGCTGACAGCCGATGCACAGGTCGCGATTGATGTCGGCGATGATTTTGTAATTCAGGTCGAGGTCGCCCCAATCCTTCACGTTGGGCACGGCGCGTCCGCAGAAGTCGGCGACGGTGCGAAAGCCGTGCGCGTCCATGTATTGGGAGAGGCCGTCGATCATGTCCTCGACGATGCGGAAGCCGTAGTGCATGGCCGCGGTGCACACCTGCACGGTGGAAGCGCCGACGGCAATGTGCTCGGCGGCATCATTCCATAAGCCGATGCCGCCAATGCCGCTGATTGGTAGCTTTACAGCTTTGGCTACGGAAGCGACGAGATGCAACGCGATGGGTTTGATCGCTGGGCCGCAATAGCCGCCGTGAGAAGATTTTCCGCCGACATCGGGGCGCGGCGTGAAAGTTTCCAGATCGACGCCGATCAAGGAGTTGATGGTATTGATCAGGCTAACGGCATCGGCGCCGCCGCGCTGGGCGGCTTCGGCGATCCGAGTAATGTCGGTGACGTTGGGCGTGAGTTTGACGATCACCGGAATTTTGGCGGATTCCTTTACCCAGGAAGTGATCATTTCTGTGTATTCGGGCACCTGGCCGACGGAAGAGCCCATGCCGCGCTCGCTCATGCCGTGCGGGCAGCCAAAATTCAACTCGAGCGCGTCGGCGCCGGCATCATGCGCGCGAAGCACCATTTCGTGCCAGCTCTCGCGCTTGGATTCGACCATGAGCGAAGCGATGACGAGCTGTTTCGAGTACTTCTTTTTCACTTCGGTGATCTCGCGGAAATTCACGTCGATAGGGCGGTCGCTGATGAGCTCGATGTTGTTGAAGCCCATCATTTTCACGTTGGCGATGTCGATGGCGCCGTAACGCGAGCTGGTGTTGACGATGGGCTCGCCGATGGTCTTCCAGACCACGCCGCCCCAGCCGGCGTCGAACGCGTTCATGGCCTGGTGCGCGGTGTTAGTGGGCGGGCC
>DASZMG010000035.1:0-2450 GCA_035551975.1 Candidatus Acidiferrales bacterium
AACAGGCTGAGTCCGCCCAGGAGCAAGAGCACGCCGCTGCCTGTGACAGCAACTTCCGGCGCCGGAGTTCCCTTCATCCTCGCGTAGCCCGCCATCATTCTGCGCTTGGTGAAATGATTGAAGGCAGCCATGAGGAAGAATGCGCCGATTAAGACCCTGCCGATGAGAAATGCCACGTTGTAGATGTTGGCCACGATTCCTCCCTGTTTGGAGCACGTGGAATGTACCAGAAGTGAGGCGAGAATTTTTCGCGTAGCACAAAGTGTGGAAGTTCCTGGGAACGCGGAGTGCGATTCGCTCTAAGCTGTACTCGATGAGACTCTGGCGCGGTCGTCTTCTGATCTTCCCATGCGCAAGGTAACGCTCAGCTTCGATAACGGGCCGTCGGAGGCAACCGCGCAGGTGCTGGACTGCCTGCTGCAGCACGATGTGCGCGCGAGTTTCTTCGTGTTGGGCGAGAAACTGAGCGATCCCTCGAATATGGCGCTGGTGATGCGGGCAGCAGAAGAGGGGCATTGGATCGGCAACCATACGTTCACGCATACGACGCCGCTGGGCGATCTCGACGTGAAATCGGCGGTGTGGGAATTTGAGCAGACAGAGCGGTTTCTCGAGCCGCTGCGGCTGAAGGAGAAATTGTTCCGCCCTTATGGACGCGGCGGCGGGCTGGGAAGGAACCTGCTGCATCCGGCGGTGGTGGAGAAGTTGCGCGAGAACAGCTATTCATGCGTGCTGTGGAATTCCGTGCCAGGAGATTGGCTGAATCCTAAGACGTGGGTTCAAGCGGCGATGTCTGATTGCCGCACGCGAGACTGGAGCTTAGTGGTTTTGCACGATCTTCCGACCAGAGCGATGGACCGCTTGGACGACTTTATTGAGCGGCTGAAACAGGAAGATTTTCAGCTCACCCAGGAATTCCCCGACGATTGCGTGCCGATCCGCAACGGACGAATTGTGCGCGGGATTGACACCTACTTGCCGAATTCCCTCCCAGAGAGCGTCTAGTTTGGTTGGTCGCAATCGCAATTTGCGAGATGCACTCGCTGCCTCAAATAGAGAAAGCGGCTTCGCCTAGCGAAATAGGGGTGCACTTGCCGGTGTGCGTCCATAAACGGCGCTCGATCAGGGTGGAATTATTCCCTGGTGGCGAAGGGATCGCGCATCAACGAATGGAGTAGCGCGGGATGGCGGGTGAGCATGCCAGCGACGCGCGAGGCGGAAAGGCGAAGCTCCTTCAATCTCTTGGCGACCATGATCTTCGGATTGCTGCTGCCGGTGTACCCGGAGCTGTTGAGTGCGGCCACGACGTGTCCGGGGCGAACAATCACGGGAACAGCAAACGAAGTGATGCCGTAGGCGAGTTGATCGACGGCGGTGGCATAGCCGCGAATGCGAGCTTCCTGAACGATAGCGCGCAAGCGGCGCGGATCGATTTCCGTCTGCGCGGTGAGCTTTTCCAATTTCGCTTCAACCAAATACTTTTCGAACTCGACCGGAGAAAGCCCGGCAAGCAGAACGCGTCCCATGGATGTTGCGTAAGCAGGATAGGTAATGCCCACGCTGGCTGTGGGACGCAAACCGCGCTGCTGAGAAACGTGCGCGAGGTAAAGAATGTCGTGTCCATCGAGAATGCTGACCGAAGCGGCATCGCCAAACAAGGCGACCAGACGGCGCAATTCCGGAACAAGAGCGTCTTCGATATGGGTGGCGCGGAGATATGCGGAGCCCAAGGTAAGAATGCGCGCACTCAAAGTAAATTTTTTATTTACCTGGCGAACGTAGCCGAGCGAGGCAAGAGTCCAAAGACTGCGGCGGGCAGTCGAAGCGGTTACGCCGACGCGGCGGGCTACTTCGCTCAAAGTCATCTCGGAGTGATTTTCATCGAACGCCTCGATGACCAGGAGTCCGCGGGCAAGCGCCTCGACGAATTCCCCCTCTTTTACCTGCGGAGCAGTGGTGCTGGGGATAACGTTAGCTTCCACGAGCCGATTTCCTTTTGAGCCGTTTTTTGCTGTGAAACTAAATTTCGCTCTGCGAAAACTATTTCAGATTCTGATTGTGCTACGGGCCACGCGGTATTTCAATAGGGTTGCAAAAGGAAACTCACAGACGCGGCAAAGAAAACCAGGCGTCCGCAATGTGGAAGGTTGCGGACAGAGGGCCGGGGGCGAAGTGCCGCCACAACGGCGCGATCCCGGAATAGGGCGAGGAAAGGTCAGAGATGCATCACGTCGTTCGTGCAAAGGACATGAGGATGGAGCCGGCGTATGCCGGCAACAGCAAAGCGTTCCGGCGCTGCTCGCTGGTAGATGCAGCAGCGGGCTCGGTGCACATGGGCCTGGGGCTGTGTGAACTGGATCGCGGCGGCCGCATCGACACGCACGTCCATTCGTTCGAAGAAAGCTTTTACGTGCTCGAAGGCGAGCCGGTGCTGATTCTCGATGAGGTGG
>DASZMG010000036.1:0-5839 GCA_035551975.1 Candidatus Acidiferrales bacterium
GCAGGTCGGCATAAGTGAAATTTAACGTCTTGTGCTGGCTGGTGCGGCCGATCCATTGATTCGTGGCCATGTTATACCCTTCGACGTGTACTTCCTCCGTTTTGCCGACGTATTGCGAGTTGCGGCGCATCTGGATGGCTCGCTGGCGCTCCTGAAGGATCGAAAAGCGCCTGGTCTTTTCTTCCTCCGGAATTTGCTCCTCATATTGGAGCGCGGGCGTATTCGGCCGCTTCGAGTACTTGAAGATGAACATCGATTCGTATTGCACTTCATCTATCAGACGCAGCGTAGCCTCGAAATCTTTCTCAGTCTCGCCGGGAAAGCCGACAATTATGTCGGTGGTGATCGCGATATCGCGGTTCGCCCGTTTCATCCATTCGATCCGGCGCATGTAGTCGTCGCGAGTGTATAGCCGTCGCATGCGCTCCAAAATGCCGGTGGAACCCGACTGGACAGGCAAGTGGACGTGATTGCAGAGCGTGGGGTTGCGATCGATGGCATCGACGATTTCCTTCACAAAGTCGCGCGGGTGCGAGGTCGTAAATCGGACGCGCCGAATGCCTGGAATCTCGCCGGTCGCCGCCAGGAGGCGTGCAAAATCCCAGCCCGCCGGAGAGGCATCGCGATAGCTGTTCACATTTTGACCGAGTAATTGAATTTCGGTATACCCCGCGGCAGCCAATTGAGACGCTTCGCGCAGCACGCTTTCACTGGTTCGGCTGCGTTCCGGTCCCCGCGTGAATGGAACCACGCAATAGGCGCAGGACTTGTCGCAACCTTCGATGATGGTGATGTAGGCGCGATGGGGATTATCCCGGCGAGTAAAGGGAGTATCGAATGTTTCCTCGGTATCGAGGCTCAGACCGGTCACGCGGCGGTTGCCTGCTTCCAGTTGGACCAGCATCTCAGGCAAGCGATTGTAACTTGCCGATCCCGCCACCAGACTGACATGGGGCGCGCGATCGAAAATGCGCTCGCCTTCCTGTTGCGCTACGCATCCTAGCACGCCAAATACTTTGCCTTTGCCGGCCTCCCGCTTGAACTGTTGCAATCGGTGGAAGACCTTCTGCTCCGCCTTATCGCGGATGCTGCACGTGTTGTAAAGGACCAGTTCGGCGTCCTCTGGCTGCTCCACCTGCGCGTATCCCTGGCTCAGCATCGTTCCCACGACTTTCTCGGAGTCGTGCGCATTCATCTGGCAGCCAAATGTCTCGATATAAAACGTTTTCATTTACTCGCCGCTACCCGTGCAGGAAGTGCATCGCCCAGCCAATGCCGAACGTTGCGGCCATAAAGCAGGCGAAACAATAAGCGCCGTAGCGAACGCGCTCGCGATCGGTGCGCTTGGTCACCAGGCCGAGCATGACACTTGAGACGAAGGCGAACAATAGCGACATTTCAAAATGGTTGAGTTGTAAATACATCGTGAACTTAGTCCTTCTGTTTGGTGGCGATCTCGTAGGCGTCGACGATTGCGAGAATGTTGAGCAAGCCTGCCGCCACCAGGAACTTCTGGCCGTAGTCAGGCGAAAAAGCAGCCACATCGGGAGCGTTGTAGCCAAGCCAAACGGCCAGCAGATAGAGAATGCCCGAACAGAGATCGCCGACGAATCCTCCATATTGGATCAGGGTGGAGAGCAAATCGCCACCATGAGGCTGGAACATTGGCCCATGCATCAGCAAACCGACGACGAACGTAAGCAGGACTGTGCCCAGCACGATGGCGCCACGGCCGCGCCGCGCCAACAGCAGGTGTCCCGCGCCTGGAATCAGCCAGGCGAGAAAGATAATCAGGTATGGCGAACGGGCCGGCTGTGGAGACGCTTCGCTCGCAGGGATAGCTTGAGCCATTACTTCGATTCTAGCCCGGGCAGCCAAGCGGGCTTAGCCTCGCTTCAACAACGGCGCTGAATGCGCCAGCGTTCGACCAATTCGCGCGCGGCCGCCGGCCATTCCGGGAACTTGAACGAAAAGCCCGCGGCGAGCAAGCGTCCCGGCACGACGCGACGGCTTTTCAGCACCAGTTCGGTCTCGGTTCGAAGCAACACCGCTCCTATTTCGAGCGACCATTCCGGCAACGGCAATCCAGGACACACACACCATGCCTGCCGCAGCGCTCGCATAAACTGCCGATTCGGAAGCGGATGCGGTGACGCCAGGTTCACAACGCCGTCAATATCCTCTCGTTCGATTAAAAATTCAACGGCCCGCACGAAATCGGCCTCGTGAATCCATGAAACGAATTGATTTCCCCTCCCCATTGTCCCGCCCAGCCAAAATCGCACTAACCCTAGAAGCACATCGAAGATCCCGCCCTGATCGGGGCTTAGCGTGAGTGCGCTACGCATAGCTATTTTGCGGGTAGCGGGGGTAGGCGTCGCGAAAAACGCCTCTTCCCAGGCTTTTGCCACTTGGATCGAAAAATTCCACGTGCTGGGCGCGCCCGGTTCGTTTCCGCCGAGTTCGCCCGTCGCTTCATCCATCGGACGGTCGAGCGCATGGCGATAAATGGTCGCCGTACTCGCGTTCAGCCACACGCGCGGAGGCCGATCGAGAGATGCAACCGCACGATGCAGCAAACGAGTGGTACCGACTCGCGATTCCGTAATCGAGCGCCGATTCGATTCGTTATAGCGGCAGTTTACGCTCCGCCCAGCCAGATTGATCAAGGCATCGCTGCCGTCGAGGTCCGGGACCCAATCGCCAAGCGTGAGACCGTCCCACGGGATCATCCTCCATTCCTGTGGACACGGATGACGGCTGATGACAGTCACCTGATGGCCTTGCTCCTGGAAATGGCGTGCCAGTATCCGGCCGACCTGCCCGCTACCGCCCGTTATCACGATTCGCATCGGTGGTCCTCCCAGGGCAGGTAATTCCGCCACTGCCCGGACTCCGCTATCTCTTTTATCACTGCATTCCGTTCGCGAAGCAACTTTCCCATGTATCTCCGCAGGACCAGCGCCTCCGCGATGCGCCCCAGCACCGGGATCGGCGCGGTAAAGCGGAAGATATCCTTCATCTCCGTTCGCTCCGGAGAAAGCGCTCGAAAGCAGTGATCGTGGTCCATCGAATGAAATGCGCCGCCGATCATCTTGTCCTGGAAATACACCGGCGGCTGCATGGCGGTAATTTCGCTTGTGAGCGTCTGCCGCACCCAGAAATGGCGCGCCTGCCAGGTGACGCGCTGGCCGACCGACAGCAGGCCGGAAGTGACGCCGCCAGCCGCAATGGCCGTTTCGCCGAAGTGCGTATTCCCCGCCAAGTGCACCTCAACGCTACGGGCCAAATCGAAGCAGCGAGCTATAGGGGCGTTTATCAAGGTGATCTCTCTCAGCGTAACCATCGCAAATTTCTTTCTATACAGAAATTACTGTAATTAGGGATCGTTGTCAATGAAGCTCTCAGCCGTTATCTAATGGAAGCGAGATCACAATGCAAACGCGACGCGAATTCTTCGCCACAATTCCCGCGGCCATCGGCGCCGCCAATGCCTTGGCTCAATCGGCTGCCGACCACAATTTGGTGCTCTGGTACAAACAGCCGGCGGAAATCTGGACAGATGCCTTGCCTGTGGGTAATGGCCGGTTGGGGGCAATGGTGTTTGGCGGGCATGCGTTTCGAAGGTTGGCTGCGCGGCGTTGCCGGTGGCGGAACATTGCACACGGACGGCAACAGTCTTCGCGTGGCCGGTGCAAATAGCGCCGTTCTGGTCTTCGCCGCTGCCACCGGTTACAAAAGGGTTCGAACACATGCCGGACCTCTCCGCCGATGCCATTGCCGCCCGTTGCCGGCCCCAGCTCAATGCCATATTAAAGCCGTATGCCACTCTGCTCGCCGACCATCTCGCCGATCATCGAAGACTATTTCGGCGAGTGGCGCTGGATCTGGGTTCGTCGCCTACTGCTTCGCTCCCGACCGATGAACGTCTGAAAGCATTCGACGCGGCGCCTGTAGATCAGTCGCTGATGGCGCTTTACTTTCAGTATGGGCGTTATCTGCTGATCGCGAGTTCTCGCCCCGGCACGCAGCCTGCGAATTTACAGGGCATTTGGAACGATGAGATCCAGCCGCCCTGGAGTTCCAACTGGACCGTCAACATCAACACGCAGATGAATTACTGGCCGGCGGAAACGTGTAACCTCAGCGAATGCCACAAACCGCTCTTCGACTTGATCGCGGGTTTGGAGCAGACGGGCAGCAAGACTGCCCAGGTAAACTACGGCATTTCCGCGGGGTGGGTTTCGCATCACAATGTCGATCTCTGGCGTCAATCGGCCCCAGTGGGCGATTACGGCCATGGCGATCCCACTTGGGCCAATTGGGAGATGAGCGGCCCTTGGTTATGCGCTCACTTATGGGAGCACTATCAATTCACCAAGGATGAAGATTTCCTGCGGCGCCGGGCGTATCCGCTGATGAAACGCTCGGCTGCATTTTATGCGCAATACCTGGTAGACGATGGACACGGCCATCTCACCACCTGTCCTTCGTTTTCTACGGAGAACGTTTTTATGGCGCCTAGCGGAAAACCTGCCGCCACCAGCGCCGGGTGCACTATGGACATTTCTCTTCTGCGCGAGTTATTTCAAAACTGCGCGAGAGCCGCAAAGATTCTGGGCGTGGACGCGGAGTTAGAAACCGAATGGGAGAAGAAGCGGTCGCAATTGCCGCCATACCAGATCGGAAGCCACGGGCAGCTTCTCGAGTGGTACAAAGATTTTCCGGAGGCGGTCCCCGGCCAGCGGCATATGTCTCATCTTTACCCGCTCTATCCGGGCGGCGAGTTCACACCGCAGCACGAGACAGAGTTCTGGAATGCTTGCCGTATTTCGCTCGAACGGCGGTTGGCTGCCGGTGGCGCTTATACGGGCTGGAGCCGCGCTTGGGCCATCGGGTTATGGGCGCGATTGTGCGACGGCGAGAAAGCGCACGAATCCCTGTGTCGCTTGCTCGATCACAGCACCGGACCGAATCTCTTCGACACGCATCCGGCGGGAAAAGGCTGGATTTTTCAAATCGACGGCAACTTCGGCGGCACTGCCGCGATTGCCGAAATGCTGGTGCAGAGCCATGCCGGTGAGGTTCGCCTGCTGCCGGCATTGCCTCCCAAATGGCCCAGCGGCAACGTTAGTGTTAGTGGGCTGCGCATTCGCGGCGGCGCTGAGATTGATATTGAGTGGAAAGATGGGAAAGCGGTAGGGACCACCATTCGGCCGTCACAATCGTTTGAAGTCACTCTGCGTCCGCCCGCGCAGCAGCGGTTGGCTTCCGTAACGACCCAAAGCGTCAGAATACAGACCCGTGAACGGCAGACGACGTTCGTTTTTCCGGTTAAGGCAGGCCAAGCCTATCGTCTGTCGTTTGTGTGATTCAAGCTCCCAAATACAGCCCGAATTCCGAAAGGGCCGGACACGCCGCTGCCCGAGTAACGGCGAGTTTCACCCGCGCCGACGTCACTTTGTTGTTTAAACGAACCAGACGGCAGTTCCCGATACTGGCCTCCGAGGCGACAGGCTTCCAGCTCCCTGCTTCATCAGCAGCTTCGACGGAGAACGCCCGGACGCGCTGGCCGAGCGACAAGGCTTCTCGTATCCGGACGACGTCAAAAGTAACCGGCGCCGGAAACTCGAACAGCACTTCCGCAGTTCGTGCCGTATCGTCCGTAGCCCAAAAAGTTTCGCGGTTGCCGTCGATGAGATTTTGAGCGCCGAAGCTCCGATGATTCGCCCGCACATTCGAGGCCGTGATGCGAGCGCGCGATGCGAGGTTCGTCCGGAACGTCGCTTCTCGCCTGCGCCCGAATTCACGCAAAGACTCGGCGTCGGTTTTATATATC
>DASZMG010000037.1:0-2315 GCA_035551975.1 Candidatus Acidiferrales bacterium
TTAGCTGCCGCCGTCCGCGGTAGCCGTCATCATACTCGCTCCCGTTCCTTGCCTGCAATGACTTCCCCAGGAAGTCGCCGGGCTAGCTAGCCGACTTCTCGTCCAAAGTGGATGTTTATCGCCGACAAATCGAAGCGGTGCGGCGACCATCGGGCTCTCCATCCTCCGATCTGACGGTCGCCGTACCTTGTCTGTGCAGGCAGAATTTACCAAATCGACTCTTTGCCTGATTATCCAAATGGACTCGTGCCACTTAAGAGCACAGCGAGCAGGAGCACGCGCATGTGCCTTTTCCTATTGCCGCTCGTCTTGGCGTTCCTCCTCCTCTCTGGCCACTCCGGAAACCGTTCCCGTAAATTCGCCCGCAGCGATGAAAAACACGGGGCTCTGAGCGGCGTCGGCCAACACTGGCACCGCCGTCTCGGTCAGCGTCAGGATGCCGGACGCATCCTTGAAACGGCCGGTTCCGCCAGTGATTTGAAATGTCCTGGTACAGTGTGCCTCCATAGCCGCGAAATCGATGCAATCGAATCCCTCCGTCAGCTTGACCTTCAATAGACTTCCATCTTGGAAGCGAAATACACCCGCGCCCGCCACGGTTGAAAAATAAACCTGATTTGCCGAGCAAGCGCTGGACTGCTGGGGAAAAGCTGCTTCAGCCTCAACATTGCGAAAGGTGAATGAGCCTAGGGCACCGTTCCCGGCAAAATTGAATTCGCCGGTATGTGTGTCCGCGAACTGTAGATTGATCGCGCTGGCCCCCTCAGTTCCCGAAAATGTCATCTTTACCGGCTTCTCATGTGCGTAGACGCCTGCGACACCGAGATTGAGCATCAGTGCCATAGTTGCTATGTGTTTCATGTTGTCTCCTATCTTTTGGGAGGAGATCATGGTGAGACTTTGTTCTCCTTCCACCGGTACAGGCGGAAGCGGACCGCAAAAGCGGCCAAATTTTGGTATATTTTTTGTGCCCATGGGGAGAACGGGCTATCCATCGACGCACGTTCTGCAGAAATCACGAATCTGTTGAAAGCCTGGGGCAGCGGTGACAAAGCAGCCCTCGCCCAGTCGGCGGAGCACGTTTATCCCGAATTCCGCCTGATGGCGCGCCGGTATATGAAGAATGAAGCCAAGGGCAACACCCTTCAGGCCACCGCGCTGATCCATGAGGTCTACCTCCACCTGGTAGAGGTGACCCAGGTCGAATGGCGGGCCCGTGCGCAGTTTTTTGCCATGGCGGCGCAGATGATGCGGCGCATCTTGGTGGACGCTGCTCGCGCTCGGGGTTCGCACAAGCGCGGCGGAATAGCGCCTAAAGTGAACATCGATGAAACAGCCGTCCTGTCACCGGCCACGGACCCGTCCATCCTCGCTCTGGACGAGGCGTTGACAGCGTTCTCTGAGGTGGCTCCGCGCCAGGCCAAGGTGGTCGAGGCGCGTTATTTCGGCGGATTGACGGAGGAAGAGATCGTCGCGGCTCTTGAAATCTCGCCGCGCACTGTCCGGCGCGATTGGAATCTCGCCAAGGCTTGGTTACTGCGGGAGTTGAGCCGTACGACAAGGAAGCCATTGGTGCCGCAGCCATGACCCCCGAGCGTTTCCGGGAAATTGAAGAGCTCTATCATGCGGCTCGTGAAGGGACCGCCGAAGAGAGCGCGGCGCTGCTGGCCCGGACAGATCCCGAATTGCGGCGCGAAGTAGAATCGCTCCTCGCAGAGCGCAGTGGCGGCGAATTCCTGGATCGGCCTGCCATCCGGAACGCCCCCGAACTGCTTGAGGATGCGACCGTCACCGAATTCACCGCCGGCACCTGCCTGGGGCCATACCGCATCGAATCGAAACTCGGCGAAGGCGGAATGGGCCAAGTTTTCGAGCCGTAGACACGCGATTAAGCCGCCCCGTCGCCATCAAGATCGCTCATGAGCGGTTTAGTTCCCTTTTCGAGCGCGAAGGGCGCGTGATTTCGTCGCTCAATCACCCACACATCTGCACGGTCTACGATGTTGGGCCGAACTACCTTGTCATGGAACTGGTGGAGGGAGAGACAGTAGCGACCCGGCTCAGGAGCGGAGCTCTTCCAGTGAAGACCGCGCACCTGTATGCCTCGCAGATTGCGGCTGCGCTGGCGGAGGCACACGGCAAGGGCATCATTCACCGCGACCTGAAGCCGGGTAACATCATGATCGCGAAGTCCGGAGTTAAGGTTCTGGATTTCGGTCTGGCGAAATCGGGCACGGACGAAATGGCCACGGCCAGCCACAGGTTCTGTTGCGAAGCTTCAAAGTGCCGATTTGGTAGGGTAAGAAGCTGTGCCG
>DASZMG010000038.1:0-3766 GCA_035551975.1 Candidatus Acidiferrales bacterium
GGTCCCATGGCTCGACTACGGTTGTTCAACCGGAGGGATCTCGAGTGCCACCGCCGCCTAAGAGACTCGACAACCTGCGAACCTCTTACAACGACATGTCACCACAACATGCCGCCTCTATCCAGATACAAGGGATCTCTCTTCGTTTTTTTTAGAATGGGACGATGATTTAATTTTCGCAATTTGAGGAACCACCTTTGCGCTTCGTCGAAATTCGCACCACCGACGTTCCCATTCAATCGAGCATTCGTAACTCCTACATCGACTTCAGCAAAATGACGCTGAGCCTCGTCGCGCTCGTAACTGACATCACGCGCGACGGGCGCCGCGTCATCGGTTACGGATTCAACTCCAATGGCCGCTATGGCCAAAGCTGTCTCATCCGCGCGCGCTTCGCTCCGCGCCTGCGCGAAGCGAAAGCGGAAAGCCTTCTGAACGATTCCGGCTCGAATTTCGATCCCGACCGCATCTGGTCCGTGCTGATGCAGAACGAAAAACCCGGGGGACACGGCGAGCGCTCTGTCGCCGTCGGCGCCATTGACATGGCCGTGTGGGACGCCGTCGCGAAAATTGAGGGCAAGCCGCTGTTTCGTCTGCTCGCCGAGCGCCACAAGCGCGAAGCCAATCCGCGCGTATTCGTCTACGCCGCGGGCGGCTACTACGCGCCTGACAAAAGCATTGAAACGTTGTGCCAGGAACTGCGCGGCTACGTTGATCTCGGCTATCGCGTGGTGAAAATGAAAATTGGCGGCGCGCCGCTTGCAGAAGATCAGCGCCGCATTGAAGCTGTGCTCAAGGAGATTGGCAGCGAAGCGCAGCTTGCCGTCGATGCCAACGGCCGCTTCGATCTTCCCACCGCCGTCGCCTACGCGAAAATGCTGCGCAATTACTCGCTCTTTTGGTACGAGGAGGCTGGCGATCCGCTTGATTACGCTTTGCAGGCGGCTCTGGCCGAGCATTACCCGCGGCCCATGGCTACCGGAGAAAATCTTTTTAGCCACCAGGACGCGCGTAATTTGCTGCGCTACGGCGGCATGCGTCCGGACCGAGACTGGCTGCAATTCGACTGCGCGCTTTCCTATGGTCTTTGCGAATATCAGCGCACGCTCGGCGTTCTTTCGGAAATGGGTTGGTCGTGGTCGCGCTGCATTCCGCACGGCGGCCATCAAATGTCGCTGAACGTCGCCGCCGGCCTCGGACTCGGCGGCAATGAAGACTATCCGGGATTGTTTCAGCCCTTCGGTGGATTTCCGGACGGCGTGCGCGTCGAAGATGGTTATGTGACGCAGCCGGAATTGCCGGGACTTGGATTTGAAGGGAAGTCGAAGCTCATAAAAGTGATGCGTGAGCTTGCAGATTAATTTCCGCCGGGCGCTAGTTCGCGGTAAGCGGAGCGCCCGGCCGCATCAATGCTTGCCGCGCTTCGATCTGCTGCTGCACGTGCGTGCGAAATTCGGTGGGATTCGCAATCAGATGGAAAGTTTCCGGCGTGCCGCCCGTTCCGCGGATCACCACGCTACCGTAGCCGAGCATCCTGCCCAGAAACGGCTCGGTGATCACGATGCTCTCGATTTGCGACACCAGCATTTCGATGGTCCTGCGCGACATCAGACCCGTCTTGATGAGCACGCGCCGGTTCGTCACGGCCATCTCCGTGGAATTGCGCTTCACGATCGCCACCATCACTTCTACCGCCGCGAGTACGAACAGTCCCGCTCCTGCGATGGCAAACAGTTTAGCGTCGCCCGTTCCGGTGCGATTGTCCTGCGCGGACTGGTACAGGCAAAACCCGCCCGCAACCGCCAGCGCCACAGCCACTAAAAGGGGAGCCAGCACAGCAATCGAGTGGAGTCGCGTCTTATAAAGAATGGTCTCGCCGGAGATCAGGTGCTTTTCGATGTAGCCCATGGCGGCGCTTCCTCCGTGTGAAAACCGCGCGCCAAGAGTTTATCGCAAAGCCGCCACGCGCGCCTTCACTTGCCGCGAACGCGCACTGCTTGCTTCTCCCGCACGCTGGCCGCCCAATGGAGGAGTTCCTCGCGGCTCATGAAATTCAGGATGCGCTCCCGCTTCACGCCTGCCAGCGCGGCTGACGCCAGCCCGAAATCGATAAACCGCAGTTGCGACGGGCCGTGTGAATCGGTGCCGAGTGAAATCCGGCAGCCAGCCTGCTTGGCCAGCCGCACGAGATCGAGCTTCAAATCCTGCCGGTCCTGATAGCAGTCGATCTCGACCGCCTTGTCCAATTTCGCCGCAAGCCCAAACACGCGCGGCCAGTCCGCATTCAGTCCAAGGCGGAAGTTGTAAATGCGCCCTTTCGGATGTCCCAGAATCTGAATGTCCGGATTCCGCAGCGCCGCCAGGTAGCGCGCGGTCTGGTCCTCTTTCTTGCGCAGCGACGAATGGAAGCAACCCAGCACCAGGTCAAGCTTCGCGAGCGCCGCGCTCTCCATATCCCCTTCGCCCTGCGGATTCAGATTCAGCTCAATCGAACGCAGCACGCGAAGTTTGCGGCCGCCCGCGCCCAGCGCGGCATTCATCCCGGCGATTTCGTGCGCTTGCCGGCGCAATTGCGCCTCATCGATTCCGCCCGCGATCTTCAGCCCCTTCGCATGGTCGGTAATCGCGATGTACTCGTAACCGCGTTCGTCAGCCGCCTCCGCCATTTCCTGCACCGAGCCTTCGCCGTCGCTCCAGGTCGTGTGCATCTGCAGGTCTCCGCACAAGTCGCGCCGCAACGCCGGTTTTGTCGCGAGCACTTGCTCAGCTTGCGCGAAAGTTAAGAATCCTTGCCGAAGCTCTGGCGGAGCGGGAACTTCCGGCGGCTTCGCCAGCCATCCGGCGATTACTTTCGCCAGATATGGCCCCACGCTCTGTAAGTCCGTGAGCGATCGCCCACTTGCCACCAACTCTGCCGCTTCTTCTGGCCACAGAAAAGCCCGTCTGGAAGCACGTCGAAACGCGCGCGCTACATAGTGCTTCGCGCTCTCCGCTTCGATCGCCAACAATTCGGCAATAGCCTCATTCTTTGGCGGGCCAGCTTTGACATGAAATCCGTTCCTGTTTTCGCGATTTTTCATCCTCGGCCGCGTCGATTTCATTTTACTGCCCGCGCGAATTCAGGCGGCGCTCCTACCGACACTATCCAGGCTAGATAGGGATTTTTATTGATTCCTCCCCGGCCGGCGGGCTTTGAAACTGTGCGCTGGATCGTCCGCTGGATCGTCCGCTGGATCTGGGGAGAAGCGCACACCATGTTCAAATCACACATGCGATGGGTGATTCTATTCGTTGCTTCGGCTTCCGTGGCTACGCCGCTTTCTCAGGCGCGCCTCGCTCGCCAGGCCACTCCGGCCAATCTGCCGAAAAAAGAGAGCAAGCCTCCCAAGTGCGCGCTAATGGGCACCTGGAAAGGGAATGTCACTATCCCCGATGGCGCTGACGGCGTTCCCGGCACTCTAGTGCTGCGCTTTTCCGGTTCCGAAGGTGCGATGAAGGTGAGCGGCACCATGGGCAAGAAGCCTCTCACGTTGCAAAATCAAAACGCGACCTGCACCGAATTTTCCTTTGACGCACCCGGCGTTGCGGGCACCGATCCTCTGACGGTCGCAGGGAAACTTACGGACGACGGGCGCACCCTGAGCGCCACTGCCAAACGCCAGGAGCTCACTACATCCTGGACGCTGCAGAGGCAGTGAGCCTCAACCTCACTGCGTGTGCTGGGCCTCGGCCGTCGTCGTGGTAAAGCGCGCGTTAAATGGATTTA
>DASZMG010000039.1:0-7286 GCA_035551975.1 Candidatus Acidiferrales bacterium
ATCCATACCGCCGGAGGAGACTATTTTGGCGCACGATGAAAAGTATCTTTTTACCTCGGAATCGGTGACCGAAGGTCACCCCGACAAGATCGCAGACGCGATTTCCGACGCCGTTGTTGACACCGTTTTAAAGCACGACCCCATGGGCCGTGTAGGCTGCGAGACGCTGCTCTCCACCGGCTTGGTTGTCGTTGCCGGTGAAATCACCATCAAGAAGGAATTCCGCGGCCACCTCGAGTACGAAGAAATTGCCCGGCAAGTCATTCGCGACGTTGGCTACACCCGCGCGAAATACGGTTTTGACGCTGACACCTGCGCGGTTCTCACCTGCGTGAAGCCGCAATCGCCCGATATCGCCATGGGCGTCGACACCGGCGGTGCTGGCGACCAGGGCCTCATGTTCGGCTTCGCTTGCGATGAAACTCCCGAGCTGATGCCCATGCCCATCCAACTGGCTCATCAACTCACCCACAAACTCGCCGAGATCCGCAAGAAGAATGTAGTCGATTTCCTTCGTCCCGATGGCAAATCCCAGGTCACCGTCGAATACATTGGTGGCCGCCCGGCTCGCGTTGACGCGGTGGTCATCTCCACACAGCATAGCGACACGGTGAAGCCCGAAGTCCTCAAGGACGCCATCGTCAAGGAAGTCATCAAGCCCGTAATTCCTACCGATATGTTCGACAAGAACACCAAGATCTACGTCAATCCCACGGGACGCTTCGTCGTGGGCGGTCCCATGGGCGACGCTGGCCTTACCGGCCGCAAAATCATCGTGGACACCTACGGCGGCTACAGCCGTCACGGCGGGGGCGCTCTTTCCGGCAAGGATCCCAGCAAGGTCGACCGTTCTGCCTGCTATATGGCGCGCTATCTGGCCAAGAACATCGTGGCCGCGGGGCTCGCGAAGAAAGTGGAAGTCCAGCTCGCTTATGCTATTGGCGTGGCTGAACCGGTCTCCGTCATGACCGATACTTTCGGCACCGGCACAATCCCGAACAGCCAGATCACCGAGCTGATTCGCGTCAATTTCAAGCTCACGCCCAAGGGCATCATCGAAACGCTCGATCTGCGCCGCCCGATCTATCGCCCCACGGCGGCCTATGGCCACTTTGGACGCACCGGTTCAACCTTTACCTGGGAACGCACCGACAAGGCCGACTTGCTCAAGAAGGAAGCCGCCTCGGCCACTCCGGTGGGTGCCCGCTGAACACTTGACGATGGTGGCAGCGTGATTGACCGCCCGACAATGTGGTGCAGAGCAAGGTCCGTATTAGAGAGTGTCATCCCGAGCGCAGCGTTATGCGACCTTGGCGTCGCATGCGAAGTCGAGAGATCTGCATTTGCTTTTGTAGCGGCGGGCTTCAGCCCGCCACTGTTTTTGTTTTGCGTTGTCATCCCGAAGCGAGCCGCCTCTTAGCGAGTCGAGGGATCTCTCTTCGTGTCAGCAACTAGGTGGCGTCAGCCCCTGGCGAATTAACTTTCTCTGTGGCAGAACAAAATCTCGAACAGGAGCATCTTCGTGGAAACAGTCAAGCTCAACGGCGACGTCAAAGACATCGCCCTCGCAGAAAAAGGAAAGCGCCGCATCGAATGGGCCAATCAGCACATGCCCGTTCTACAACTCATTCGCAAGCGCTTCATCAAGGAACAGCCGCTCAAGGGCATTCGCGTTTCGGCCTGCCTGCACGTCACCAGCGAAACGGCCAACCTCGCCATCACCCTGCGCGACGGCGGCGCCGACGTTGTTCTCTGCGCCTCGAACCCGCTTTCCACGCAGGACGAAGTCGCTGCTTCGCTCCTGAAGGATTACAACATTCCCACGTTTGCGATTAAGGGCGAAGACAACGCTACCTATTACGCGCATCTTTCCGCCGCGCTCGACCATGCTCCGCAAATCACCATGGACGATGGCGCTGACCTGGTCACGCAGCTCCTTACCAAGCGCACCGATCTGCTGAAGAACTTCATCGGCGGCACAGAGGAAACTACCACGGGCGTGATTCGCCTGCGCGCCATGGCCAAGGATGGCACGCTGAAGTTCCCGGTTATCGCCGTGAATGACGCGCTTACCAAGCACTTCTTCGACAATCGCTATGGCACCGGCCAGTCCACGCTCGATGGCGTGATTCGCGCCACGAACTTGCTTCTCGCCGGTCTCCGCGTCGTCGTCGCTGGCTACGGCTGGTGCGGACGCGGCGTCGCAATGCGCGCCAAAGGCCACGGCGCCGATGTGATCGTCACTGAAATCAATCCGACCAAGGCCATCGAGGCCGTAATGGACGGCTTCCGCGTGATGCCTATGAGCGAAGCCGCCAAGCTCGGCGACATCTTCATCACCGTCACTGGCAACAAGAACGTCATCGCTCATGATCACTTCGAGAAAATGAAGGACGGCGCGGTAGTCAGCAACTCGGGCCACTTCAACGTCGAAATCGACATCCCTGCGCTCGAAAAGCTCTCCAGCGGCAAGAGGGAAGTGCGCCCGTTCGTCGAAGAGTACAACATGAAAGACGGCCGCAAGCTCTACCTGCTCGGCGACGGCCGCCTCATCAACCTCGCCGCTGCCGAAGGCCATCCCGCTTCGGTTATGGACATGAGCTTCGCCAACCAGGCCCTCGGCGGCGAATACTTGGTGAGGCACGCGAAGGAACTCAAGAATCAGGTCTACGCCGTTCCCGAGCACCTCGACCAGCAAATCGCCAAACTCAAGCTGGAATCGATGGGCTTTCAGATCGACAAGCTCACGCCCGAGCAGGAGCATTACCTCGCTTCCTGGCAAGAAGGCACGTAATCCGGATCGCCGCTCTCGCGGCGCTCCTTATCCAACAATCACTTCTTCTGTGCGGGGAATTGCGTCCAGCGTGGCTGTACTGATATTCAAGTGCGCCTGCACCAGCTCCGGCGGCAAGTGCGTCAGCCAGTGATTTAGCGACACGTCCTGGTAATACTTGCTGCGGAACATCTCGAGGAATACCAGGTCTTCATTGCCGGTATTTTCGATGTAATGCGGAAAGGTCTGCTGTACGTACCCCACATCCCCTTTGTGAAAATCCATCGTGCGCGCGCGGCCGCTTGCCGCGAACACCGTCATGCGCGCGTTGCCGATTATGTAGTATTGCCATTCGTCCGCGTTCTGGTGCCAGTGCATCTCGCGGATTCCTCCCGGATGCACCACCACATGTGCGGCCGCGACGCTGTTGGACGCCTGAAACACGCGCGAGTCTACGATCCGCACGTCTCCATTCTTATTCGAATGCGTCGGTTTCATGTCCATCAGGCGGAACGAAAAATTCGTCGACGACAACCCTGTCTTCCCGGCGGCCGCTTGCTTGTCTTCCTCCAATGTTGTCTGCGGCACCGCCGCCTGGAAAATGTACAGTTCGCCTTTCGGAATTTTCATCAGCGACTGTTGGCTAACCCCAAAGTTTTTTGCCAGCACATCGCGTGGCGTATGGGCCGTCCAGTCCGCCAGCAGTACCGTGTCGTATTCCGAGAAGGCTCCGTCGTCGAACACCAACAGGAATTCGCACCCGTCTGGGCCCAATCCTTGGATAGAGTGCGGGTAGCCCGTCGGGAAAAACCACAAGTCGCCGGTCTTCACATCATCCACGAAAGGCCGTCCATCCTGATCCAGGCAGGTAATTCGCGCGCTGCCGTAGAGCATGATTGACCACTCACCAGCCTTGTGCCAATGCAGTTCCCGGATGCCGCCGGCCGTCAGCCGCATATTCACTCCGGCGATAGTGGTCGAAACCGGCAAGTCCTCTTGTGTCACTTGCCTGGCCCAGCCTCCGCCCTGCGTCCGTTTATGCGACAGCGTGAAAGGATACTTGAACGGTTTGACGTTCGCATGATCGGTCGGAGGGGGTACAACCGAGTCGGGATTTTCCTCATGCAGTGGCGGGTTATCCGGCCCGATCGGATTCGTGCCGCTCTGGTCGTGCTCGGCGTTTTGCGTGTCGTCCATTGTCTGCGGGGTTGCCGCCACGGCCGTGGCCGTGGTGAGTGCGGCGGTGCTCACTCCGAGAAATTTCCTGCGGGAAACGGCGCTGTCGGTGTGTTCGCTCATGACTTCCTCTCCATTGGAATTTTCAGGAAAAAGCTTGTGAGGAGCCCGGATGCTGGTTTTTGTTTGCTGGTTGGAGTTCTTCCACCCTGCTTGCAGTTTTTGGGGATAAGGTGAACCGCCCGGCTAAGGTGGGCCAAACCTGAAGTCCTTCGGCCGGGCGGCTTCCACAACCTGGAGCTCGATCTTTACTGCGCTTACTGTCCGCGAATCACTCCCGGTTCACCCTGTCCAGGCATGAGGCTCGGTTCATGCTTCGCGCGTTCGGTTCTTCCACTGCCCAACACCGTACGGTGGAAAGCCCCTTCCAGCATGATGGCGCTCGCCGTGTACCACGCGATAATCGCGGAGATGATGAACAGGTATCCGCCGAAGATCTCCAAGCCACCCGACCCGGTCAATTCAGCGATGGCTGCGATGGTCGACCCTCCTGCCAGGAACACCAGGACCGTAGCCAGCAGCTTGTTTTCGGCTGTTGCCGCCCACGCCCCCATCCATGTGATGGCCGCCAGTACGATGAACCAATAGCCCAGCGCGGGGAACGCGCCCGTCGGCCGCTGAAGTGTGCCGGAGACAAACGCGTACTCCAACAACCCGTACGCCATCCAGAATGCTCCCCACGTTCCATGCATTGCCGTGGCTACCGCATCTCGTGCTTTGAAGGCCCACATTCCCGCCGCGAACTGAGCAATACCTCCGAAAGTCGCCGCGAACGCTGCAAGATACAAGTCAGTGTTGACGCCCCCATACCAGCGCGCCATGTGCGCCGCGACCATGAATGTCGCGCCCGCGAAAGCAAACAACCCAAGAACCGAAGGCGCCGCGATCGGCTGCAGATAAATGTGCGCCGGAGCAGCAGCCTCGGTTTCCACTCTTTGTGCTGCAAATATTGACCCTGCCATAAATACCTCCATCCAAAATGAATCTTCTGCCGGTTTGAAATCAGCCAAAACCTGAGTAATCTTTACCGGCACTTTAATTATTGCGCTGCAGACGTCTAGGGAAATACCGCCACACCTTTAGGGTAGCTTCTCTGTTTTCTGTAGTGAAAGCGCGCGGTTTGAAACGAAAAAAGAGCGCTGGCCTTTCGGGCGCAGCGCTCCGGATGATGAAAAGCTTCGATTTAGCCTAGATACATCACGTGAACGTACGTGCCCAGCCGCGCGTTGTAGGCCAGGTACCAGCCCGGATGGTCGGGATCGTCATAGATCACGATGGGATCGCTACTCCAGTTCCAGTCTCCGCAGAACTGCAAATCATACGGCGCCACCGAGAAGTAGAAACCGTTGAACCAGAACCGGTTGGGCCCGCCCCCTTGCAGATGCCACACGTGTGAAGGCCCAAATCCGCCTGTGAAATGCCCGTGCTGCCAGGGACGGTCCAAATGGTAGTGCGCATCGTTCGGTCCCGTGTCGTGTCCCACCCACGTATTGTTCGCATGTACGTGCGGCGCGTTGGGGTGCCCAGGCTGATCGCTGTAATTGCGGTGCGCCGCCTGCGTTTGCTGCATCTGGTGCGAAGGCTCCTTGGCGGTTGCAGCGCGATTCTCGGGCGCGGCGTTGGGGGCCGCATGCTGTTCCTGCCCGCGGTTTGCCGCTTGGTTCGGCGCCCCATGATTTGCTGTGTTGCCGCGCGGCGTCGGCGTGGGTCCATGCGCTGGAATGTGTTGCATGCCGCCGCGATTCCCACCCGACGGATGTTCGTTACCTTGTTGTTGGCCACCTTGTTGTTGGCCGCCGCCGTGTTGGTCTGCGCCATGTTGATCGCGATTTTGTGCTGCCGCGGGAAAGGCGATTAGCAACAGAGCCGTAAAACTCGCTAACCATGTCTTCATGAGTCCTCCAACGAACTGACCGCTTGTCCGGGGCATGTGCCATTCTCGCCATAATACACACCAAGCAATCTCAGAGTCCTAAATAGATCACCTGATCCATAGGCGCGACATCACGTACTTCCTGCGGGCAAGGAAATAGGCTGCCGGCGAATCGTCCGCTGCTCGTCAACGCGGTGAAGTAGCTCACGGTTTTACAGACAGCGCTGCCTCTAAGCTGTCTGATGCGCCTTGAGGAAGGAATGGATTTGCCGCACCGCCAGCGGAACACGCTCCTTGGGCTCCTTCCACGGGAATATGCTCACCTCGGATTTTGGCGCGAGCATGGCGCATTCCATAGCCGGTGCGTACGGATGCGGCGGAACATCATCGGGCAGAATCAGGACGGGCGTTTGTGAATTGCGCACGAAATCCCGGGTCACCGTGAAAACGAAGTCGGGATTGGTTTCAAACATTCTGGTCACAAACTGGTCGGCCGTCTGCACCGGAATCTCGGGCCGCTTTGCGTTCAGCATAGCCGGCCAGCCCGCCCAAAAGGAGCCAGGATACTTGCGGTCGCGCATCTCCGGCCGCCAGCCCACCGGCTGCGCGTGCACGGACGCGACAACACGATCGGGCGCGCGCTTCAGCAGGCTCCAGATAAAAGGGCCGCCGATACAGAAGCCCATCACCAGAAACTTGTCGATGCCCAGATGATCCATCAGACCGAGCTGGTCGTCGGCGTAGGATTCCCACGGACGGTCAACCTCCACCGGGCCAATGGACTGGCCGGTTGGGGCGTTGCGCAGATCCGCGGTGATGCAGCGATACTGTCCCTTGAACTCGTCAATGGCGTTGAAGGGCGAGTTGCCGCTGAAAAAACCTATGGTGGAGTTCAATCCGCCGCCCGGAAGCAGCATCAGCGGGAAACCGGAACCGGCCTCCTCATAGTAGATGCGAACGGCGCCTTTTTCGTAGAACTTGCCGTTTCCTGCGTTGCTCACCTACTGAGCAAATGCGTGCGGCAAGGCGGAAGCGGCCGCTGCTGTGGCTCCGGCTTTCAGTATCGTGCGTCTCGTTATACCCATCGTCGGCGTCCTCCTTGATCGCTCTTATGTGGCGCACAGAAACCACCATCATGCACGGCCCGTGTAATACCCAGCGCCAACACGATCCGCATTTCGGCAGGATTCTAGCACAGCCCGTTTTGTTGGGTAGTTCGCGTGATGGCTGGGATTCAAGGCATTAGAGTAGGCCGATGATCGACGAGAGAGAGGATAGAACGAACGAACGAACGAACGAACGAACGATTAAAAAACGCTCCGAGTAAAAGGATGAACACGAACAAAAAGAGGACTTCAGAAAATCCACAGGAAGATCTAAAGCAGATTGTTAGGCGGAAGAAGT
>DASZMG010000040.1:0-11874 GCA_035551975.1 Candidatus Acidiferrales bacterium
CGAGCGCACTATGCCCTGGGTGAAAGAGATTCACACCATCCCCATCATCGAGGAGCGTTCGCTCATCGAGGGTTTCGTGCGCTCGATTCTCACTCCGGTGCTTCGTGAACATGGGCTGGAACGAGCACGAATTGGCATGGACGAAGCCAATACTATTCTCTTTCAATCGCTCTCGAAGCATTTGCCCAGCGTGCGGATTGAAGACGGCGACACGCCCATGCAGGCTGCGCGCATGATCAAATTGCCGGAGGAAATCGCTCTGTTGGAGGAAGCGACCGCGTTGGCCGACGCAGTCACAGCTTCAGGTGTTGCCGCGATTGCCGAAGGCGTTCGCGAATGTGAAGTGGCGGCCGAGGCCATGCGCACGCTGTTTCGCTTGGGCGGCGAATATGCCCATGTGATGACGCCGTTCGTCGCCTCCGGCGAGCATATGTCCCCGCCACACCGCATCAGCAGCGACAAATTGATCCGCAATGGAGATCTCGTGTTCATCGACATCGGCGCCAACTGGAACGGCTACTTCGGGGATGTGGCGCGAACTACGGTATGCGGCAAACCTTCGCGCCGCCAGCAGGAGATTTTCACCGCCGTTCATGACGGTTTGCACGCCGGCATCGCCAAGATGCGCCCCGGATGCACCAACCACGACGCAGCGCAAGCCATCATCCAGACCGCCGACAAGTACAATCTCGGCAACCACTTTCTTTCGCTGTTCATTGGACACGGTGTGGGCATCGGCGCCAACGAACCGCCTTACATTGGCGAGACACTGCCTGGTGCCCCAGTGTATGAATTCCAGCCAGGAATGGTCTTTGCCGTCGAGCCGCTGATTTGGGTGGAGGGCGTGCGCGGGGGTGGGGGCGTGCGCCTGGAGGAAATGGTGCTGATCACGGAAGGTGACGCGCACGTGCTTTCCCGTGCGCCCTTCGAAGAGAAACTCCTGCTCGCCTGATTCTGAGACGTCGCGCTTAGGCCAGCTTGCCCACATGCGCTTCTAAAAGATCCCAGGTTTTGGCTCCCACTTTCTCCTTCCAAGTCGTATAAAAAGGTCCAAGTCGGGAGCGAAACGAATCTTTGTCGGGATGAGTGAACGTCATGCCCTGTTCTGTCAGCTTGGATTGCAAGGTGTTGTTCATCGACGCATTTTCCTGCCGCTGCATCTTCACGTACTTCACCACGTTCCGCTCGATCACCTCGTGAACGTCCGCAGGCAGCTTTTCCCAGACCTTCAGGCTGGCCATCGAATTGAAGCCAGCCCAGGCGTGCGCGGTCAGGCTCACGTATTTCTGAATTTCATACAGCTTGAACAACTCCATAATCGTCAGCGGATTACTCTGTGCTTCCACCGAGTGGGCCTTCAGACTCTCGTAGAGTTTATCGATATTGATAGGGACCGCGTTGGCGCCCATGGCCTGAAACGCCTCGATGTAAATAGCCGTGTTCGGCGTGCGGATTTTCATTCCCTGTATATCGGCAACTGTATGGACAGGCTTGTCTGTGATACTCAGGTGCTGAAAACCGTTATCGAAACATCCTTTCGGAAGAGCATAAATCCCCTTCGCGCGCATTTCTTCGCGCAGGTAGTTGCCCAGGTCGCCATCCATTGCCGAGAAAACTTGCTCCAGATCTTTGAAGGCGAATGGAATTCCCTGCACGTTCACCGCCGGAACGACCGCGCCTATCAGTCCGCCATTCAAGGTGAAGAAGTCGACTTTGCCATCGATCAGCATTGTCAACACCGCGGGATCGCCTCCCGGAGTATGATCATTTTCCGGAAACGTTTGCACGTCTACGCGCCCGTGGGTTTCGTCCTTCACTGCTTCCCACATGGCAACCAGCGATTTATTCAGCGGGCTTTCGGCAGGCTGGTTGTGGAACTGGCTCATCGAAAATTCCGCCGCTCGGATGCTTTTCCCCAGCAGCGCGGCGCCACCCGTGACGATCAGTCCCCGGTTAAATTCGCGTCGTGAAATAGACGGCATCATTCCTCCTCACGCACTTGCTGGAAGGTTCGCTTGCAGCGCGCGAAGTATACTACGACCGAATCGCGGGCGAAATTCCACGATGATTTTGCGGATTCGCCGAATTTACTTGCCGGGGACAATCGTTGCGGCGATCTCTTTGGGGGTCGAGTCGCCATCCGCGCTTTTGAAGGTGATCTGCAGCGCGCACACATGATCGTTTCGTTCTACCGCAACGTACCAGTGCGTGTCGGGACTGTCTTCGGCGTCGGCCGGGTCGCGATAAACGTACCAATAGCGGTTCACATCGTCCTGTAGGACCTTGAGCGGCGGCATCTTGTCTTGAAGCTGTTTCTTGACGTCATCGAACGATTCGTCGGAATGAATGATTTGAGGAACCACCACTACCTTTTCATCGGGAGAAGTGGATATTCCCCGGTGTTTACTGTCCTGCTTCCAGTCGGCAGGAACGGAGTACTGGCAGGTGTCACTGTTGCGAATAATTTTCCAGACCGTACGATGCGATTGCGCCCACGCGGCCGGTGAAAGTAGAAGAACCGCGGCGCCCATTAAAATCTTCCCGCTGCTACCGGTTTTCATTTTCATCCTCTGACATCATCGGCTCCATTCCAGGCCTGCGCAATCGCTCCCGCTATGTACGCCACTCGGGAATTCACTGTATCTCATGCGCGGTATCGTGGCTAATGGGGAACCTCGCAAGCATGAGCGTCTCGCCATTCGAACACCGGGTCGACTAGACTTGTTATGTCCGTATATCCTTGGGAACAGGCTTGATCTCGGTGATCGAAGTTCTTAAGAAACTCTTCGAGCAGCATTTCCACGCCTCTCCGACGAAAATTCAGCCGCTGCACGGCGAACTCGGCGGATCAGGACGCAACATCGTTCGTCTCGCGAACGAAAGTGCCAGCGCTATAGGTGTGCTCTACGATGTGCGCGAAGAGAACGTCGCGTTCCTGGAGTTTTCACGGCATTTCAAGCGTCATGGCCTGCCCGTGCCGGAGATTTATGCGGATGATTTGAGCCAGGGCGCATATCTGGAACAGGATTTAGGCGACACTACCCTGTTTGAGTTTCTTTCCGCGAACCGGACTGATGACAGTGTCGCTCCGGAGGTGGTCGGCGCCTATCGCAAAGTCGTCGAAATACTCCCGCGTTTTCAAATTGAAGCGGCTGGCGATCTCGACTACAGCGTGTGTTACCCGCGCGCGACTTTCGACGCGCAGTCGATTGCTTGGGACCTGAACTACTTCAAATACTATTTTCTGCGTCTCGCGGGCATCCCGTTCAATGAGCAATTGCTGGAAGATGACTTTGGGAGGCTCACGAAATTTCTGTTGAGCGCAGACCTCGATTATTTCCTATACCGCGATTTTCAGTCCCGAAACATTATGCTGCTGGGCCACCAGCCCTACTTCGTCGATTATCAGGGAGGCCGCAAAGGCGCGCTGCAATACGATATCGCGTCGTTGCTCTACGACGCCAAGGCGGACCTTCCGCCAGTTTTGCGTCAGCAGCTTCTCGACTGCTACGTGGCCCGCGTGGCGAACTTCATTCCACTCGATCGCGGCCAGTTTCTGCAACAGTTCTATCCATACGTTTACGTCCGCATCATGCAGGCCCTCGGCGCATACGGCTTCCGCGGCTTTTATCAGCGGAAGGCGCATTTCCTGCAAAGCGTTCCCTATGCGCTGAAAAACATCCGCTGGCTGCTGGAGAATGTTCAGTTGGCAGTCCCACTACCGGCGCTTATGGACGTCTTCAAGCGAATGGCCGCGTCCGAAAAACTGAATAGCGACACTCCCCGGCCCGAGAAATTGCTAACGGTGCGCATCTTTAGCTTTTCGTTCCGTCGGGAAGCGCCGAAAGATGAGACGGGCAACGGCGGCGGGTTCATTTTCGATGTCCGAAGCCTGCCGAATCCCGGCAGGGAAGAGCGATTTAAGACGCTTACTGGCAAGGATGCCCCGGTGATGGAATACTTGAACCGGCAGGATAGCGTTCATCAGTTTCTCGGCAACGTAACTTCCTTGATCGACACCGCAATCGAGAATTATCAGAGCCGGGGCTTTGAGAACTTGATGGTTTCGTTCGGTTGCACAGGCGGACAGCACCGGTCGGTCTATTTGGCGGAACAGCTGGCGAAACATTTGCGCGCGCGCAATGGCGTGCAAGTGGCGGTGCGGCATACGGGACTGGAGTATCTCAACAAGTGAAGGCCATGATTCTGGCGGCCGGCCTGGGCACTCGCCTGAAGCCGCTTACCGACGATCGCCCCAAAGCGCTGGTTGAAGTCGCCGGCCACACATTACTCGAAATCGTTATAACCCGCCTGAAATCGTTCGGCGTGGGCGAGTTGATCATCAACGTGCATTACTTCGCGGATATGGTGGTCGCCTATCTGAGCGCGAATCAAAATTTCGGAATACATATCGAAGTATCCCGCGAGAAAGTGTTGCTCGACACTGGAGGCGGCCTGAAAAAGGCTGCTCATTTCTTCCTGGACGACTCGCACCGTGCCGACGAGCCGTTCATTCTGCACAACGTGGACGTCATCAGCACCATCGACCTGCCCAAAATGGTTCAATTTCACCGCGACCGTCGTGCTCTGGCCACTCTGGCCGTGCAGTGCCGCGAAACATCCCGGTACCTGTTATTCGATGAAAAACAGGAACTCTGTGGCCGTCGCGCAGGCCACGCTCCGGAGGCTGAAATGGCTCGTCCCTGCAATGACCCGCTGCCGCTCGCCTTTTGTGGTGTGCACGTGATTTCGCCGTGCTTCCTTAAGATGGTTGCGGAAGACGGCGTATTCTCTATCATCACCCCGTATCTTCGCTTGGCGGCCCAAGACGAGAAAATCATGGCGTTTCGCGCTGACGATTACTACTGGCAGGATCTTGGCAAGCAGGAGAATCTCAAACAAGCGGCGGAAGATGCGCAGCGAGGATTGTTCCCGCTTTAAGCGAAGCTCCCCCTGTGGAATTCCGGAAGATTTCGCCCGGCCAGACTGAGAGGCGCTAGCGGCATGTTTTAGTTTTGGGGTTTCGCTTTGCTGTGAAGGTCGCGCGATAGAATCAGCTTCAGCGTGACTTTGTCTGATGCGCTGGTTAAGCCAAACCCGATGCCGGCTTCGATGGCAACTGACCCGGCGGCGTGATCCATGACGCCCCATAATTCTTGCGACTCTCTGCCTACGGCATAAAGGTCCCGCAACGGTCCGATGTCGGAATACTCTTCAACCGCTGCGGCCCATTTGTCAGAAAAGTCGTAGGCCGCTCGCGCCTCCGGCGCGAAATCGAGGCTCTTGAAGCCGCCAGCCCAGGAATTGTCGAGAATCGGATTCACAATCAGATCGATCTGGTGCAACCCGGCCGGATGCAGGTGCACGCCGATAATTGGGCGGATCTCCGAGGTAAACCTCCGGGCATCCCAATGATCGGAGTTGTAGCTGAATTCGAAATTTGCGCCATAGAAGAATTTGTGGGAAGCCGCATGCGGACGCACAAACAACATACGAATTTTGCCGCCATTGAATGTCGCGCCGTATTGATCCGTGAAACTATACAACGGCAGATAAAGCCCGGCCTCAAACCACGGCGCCACGCCATAGGCCCACTCGGTCACTCCGTTGAACGATTTGTCGGCGATGATCGCGCCCGGGAATGCGGGTTCCTTCTGACCATCCGGAGTGAAATTGTTGTGCCAGGTAAGATTGAAGGTACCCACCTCGGCGATAGCCGCATCGTAAACTTGTATCTCGTCGGTCTGAGCGAAAAGAGACCTGCATGGGAACAGGATGCCAATAGCAATGATGAGTAGCGCGCCAAGTTTGATAGTCTTCGGCCTTTTCATTTTGTCATTTCGTTTTTCTGGCAACCAGAGTCGACCGGCAAGATACAACTGACCGCTAACAAATGCAAACATCCGAAGCTTTTTGTTACTGTGCCTCGCGCGGGTCTTTTCCGAGCCCAAAGCAACGCACCGGCACACTTCAGCGGCTCAAAAGCTACGCGTGGATTTGTTGCGCTTCGAAACTATCGAACGATCGGTTTCGAAACGTTTCTCGGCGTCTTGAAATATTACCGGAGACATGGTTCACTGCGTAACCGCACAAATAAACCGCAACATGATTATTTCGGAGGCAAAATGAGAATCGTCTGGATCGCGGCGCTCGCGCTTGGAAGTGTTCTGTACATTTCAGCCGCGGAGCCGCCGCAAGACTCGACCAAAGATCTGAGCTGGGCGTACCCCGTTCCGGACAAGAATCTGCCTGCGATGGATGAGACCGCTCCCCGGCATGTCCCCGACAGCTCGAAGACCTACACGATGAAAGAGATCGACAATCTGATGAATCCGCCCGACTGGTATCCGGAAGATCATCCCGCCGCTCCGCAGGTTGTTACGCACGGCGCCAGTCAGGGTGTTCTGGCCTGCGGCTCTTGCCATCTGATGTCCGGGGCGGGACATCCCGAGTCGGCGGATCTCCGGGGTTTTCCTCCGGAGTATATCGAGCGCGAATTGGCGGATTTTAAGAGTCTCGCTCGCAACGACCACGGAAGAATGGTCAGCATTTCCAAGGACCTCTCCGATGACGACGCCAAGCAGGCTGCCGACTACTTTTCTTCGATCAAGCCCACACAGTGGGTCAAGGTAGAGGAGTCGCGAACGGTTCCGAAATCAGTTGTGAACGGTGGCCGCATGCGTCTGCCGGCGCCCGGCGGCGGTACTGAGCCGCTGGGCAATCGCATCGTCGAGCTGCCGGACAACCCAGATTTGGTGGTTGATCGGGACCCACGTTCTGGCTTTACGGCCTACGTTCCCGTCGGCAGCATCGCCAAGGGAGAAAAACTCGCAACCACAGGCGGCGCGGGAAAAACGATTGAATGCTCCATTTGCCATGGCGACAATCTCACGGGTTTGGGTGAGGTGCCGAGGATTGCCGGGCTGCATCCCATTTACATTGTCCGGCAGCTTCACAACTTCCAGGATGGCGACCGGAATGGAAAATCCTCGGCGCTGATGAAGGGTGTTGTCGCCAAGCTGTCCGATGACGACATTATCGCGCTGGCAGCGTACGTGTCTTCTAAACAGCCGTAGCACTTATCGCCATCGGCGCTGTTCACGATGCGTGCAGCGTTGACTCCGCATGTGCAATGCCGCTATCTGGATGAGGGTGATGCGAAACCGGCCTGCATCACCCAGTCTTCCCAAACGCGCTCCTGGGCCAGCGGCGAGAGGTTCAATTCGGCGCTGAGCTTTACTTCTTGCGGCGAAAGATATTCGATCTTTCCGAGTTTTTCGGCGTGAATCAGCACTTCCGCATTGATCTGCAGGTAGTAGGCGATAAAAACCATTTCCGGAATCGATCTGCCCACCACTACGCTGCCGTGCCCTCGCATCAGCGCGGCGCTGCGATTCGCCAGAAAACCCGCCAGGGAATCGCCCATTTCGTTTGTGGTTACCAGTAAATTCGTTTCGCCGAACTCGTCCCGAATGTCCCAGGTATGAACTTCTTCGCCAATCGCCGATGCCATGTGAATCGCCGGCCGCATCACCGTATTTGTAATGGCGAACGGCAGCAGACCGTACGCGTGGTTGTGGCACACGGCCATTACATCGGGCCGCGCGCGATAGATGCAGCCATGAATGGGGCGCTCGCCAAAAAGACGAAATCCCCGGCTGTCGATGGCTTTGCTGTCCAGCGTGTATTCGAGAATGTCCTCTTTCTCAACCACGCGGGCGGACCGCGCCCGCGACATCAAATAGCGCTCCGAATTTTCGGGATGGCGCGCGGAAACATGCCCAAACGAGTCGAGCACGCCCTTTTGCGCCAGAATGCGGTTGGCGATAACCAGTTGCTCGATGGTGCCTTGCAGGCTCACACTAATGTGAGACGTCGCTGAAAGATATTTTCACCGGCGCTTTATCTTCTTCCGCCACCTGGAACATAGCGCGCGGATGCAAGTTCATAGGCCCGGCCAGCAGCGCGTCCGGCATCTCCTGGATGCGGATGTTGTAGACATTCACCGAGTCGTTGTAAAACTCGCGCCGGTCGGCGATCTGGCTTTCCAGCTCGCTGATGCGAGTCTGCAAATGCATGAAGTCGGTGTTGGCTTTCAGATCGGGATAATTCTCCGCCGTAGCCAGCAGTCTGCCCAATGCGCCCGAAACCGCGGTGCTGGCTTCGACCTTCTGGTCCACGCTTTGCGCCTGTGAATACTGCGAGCGGGCCTTGGTAATGCGCTCGAACGTGTCGCCCTCGTATTTCATGTATCCCTTGCAGACCTCGAGCAGGTTGGGTAATTCGTCGTGGCGCTGCTTCAGCAGCACGTCGATGTTGGCCCAGGCTTTGTCGACATTGTTCTTTACGGCGATCAGCCCGTTATAAAGCATCAGCAGATAACCAATGGCTCCGGCGATCACGAACACCAGGATGAGCAGCGGGATCATGGGCGAAATCTCCTTTGTGACGGATTACAGCCATCCCAACGTGAACAAAAGAAGGTAAACGCACGCTACGGTAAGCCCCGGCCCGCCCCAAATGCAAGCGGCGGACTTCCATCCGAGTGCGCGAATAAGTTCGCGCTGGCTTTCGCACGAAATTGTAAAAGGAGCGTCAGATTCTCCCTTGCTGACGGCTGCCGGCGCGTTCAGGTTGAATCCCGCATTCGCGGATAAATCGAGCGGCGCTGTATCCGGCAGGGAAACGGCCACCGGCCGCATAATTTGTGGCTGCGGCGTGATTGTCTGCGAACCATATCTTGATGGCAATGGCTGCTCGGATGAGACGGTTGCCGCGGCGGGCGTTGGTGTCGCTGCCACGGGCCGATGCACCTCGTCCATCGAGACGTCGGACCACGCGCCGTTCGCCACGGAAGTGGGCTTTGGCGCTGGTGCCCGAGTTGCGGACGACACGTTCATCCCTCTCATGGCGGGTACTGCCACGGTGGTGCTCACTCGCGTTTGGACGCTCATCTTTCCGCTGAACATCTGCAGAAAGCCTCCCGTGCGAAGGCTTAGAGACGATGAGGGCGCGAAAATGTGCCGCTCTGGCGTTGTATCCCGGCGCGAACTGTTTTCGCACAGCGTTCCCAGCACGAATATGGGATATTCCGGCTGGATGCAATATTCCTCGAGCTGCACGTGCTTTCCCTCGAGCCCATATCTGAGCAGAAAATCCTCTACCGAGCCCATCGCCATATTTCCGCTGCTGAAGAACGAGCTGCCAAATTCATCCTTGAAGGTGCGATGCACGTCCATGTCCGCGCCTTGCGCGTTGATCAGCATTAAGCCAGTCTCATCTTTCAGGAAAAAGGGAACGAACAGGCTTTCCTGCGCGACCTGCTTCCACTCGCTGCTGTTGCCGGATTGTCTGCGCTCCCAGGCGGTGGCGCGATAGTAGAAGCATGGGTCGCCAGTAATCCCCGCCGGAATGGTGTTCGGGCCAACGGGCATGCCGCTGAGTTCCACCAGCCCCATGGAAGCGCTGCGTACGTTGGAGGTGGGCGTATTTTCGATCAGGCGCTTCAATTGCAGCATCCTGAAGCCACGAAAGAAGAGAAACACTCCAATGGCGGCTCCGACAAGTGACCATGCCAGAATGCGGCCCTGGTCGCGCGAAGAGACTGCGGCCAGCCAGTTGACCATTGCGGCGATTGTAGCGATGGTAGGCGGCATAGCGGGGGAATCACACTATTCTAAAAGAACAACCCGATAACTGGCAGCCTGGCGCAATTCTGCGTATTCAATCGCTTACTAAGGGGGTTCGTAGCAGCGGTGGCAACCGGATTTACCCCGCCATTCTTCATGTCGCTACTCGTCGTCTTGCCCCTTGGTTTTCGCGATGCGCTCGATCACCGAAAGATCTTCCAGCGTGGTCGTATCGCCGGAGATGCCACCTTTGTGTGCGAGTTCCCGCAGCAGGCGCCGCATGATTTTTCCGCTGCGCGTTTTGGGCAGCAGGTCGGCAAAGCGCACGTCGGTCGGGCGCGCAATGGTGCCGATTTTTGCGGCTACGTAGTCCATCAGTTTCGTGCGCAGTTCCGGGCTGGGTATTTCGCCTGAGCGTAGCGTCACAAAACAAACGATCGCTTCGCCCTTCACTTCGTCCGGGCGTGCTACCACCGCCGCTTCGGCCACCGAAGGATGGCTCACCAGCACGCTTTCGATTTCCATGGAGCTCAGCCGGTGCCCGGCGACTTTGATCACATCATCCACTCGCCCAAGCACCCAGATGTAGCCATCGTTGTCGCACTGCGCAGCATCGCCCGCGAAATAAGCGCCGGGGATGCGGCTCCAGTACTCGCGCTTATAGCGCTCGTCGTCTCCATAGATGGTGCGCAGCATGGAAGGCCACGGCTTTTGAATAGTGAGGTAACCGGTTTCACCGGGACGCACTGTTTGTCCTTGGAGGTTCACCACTTTCGCATCGATTCCGGGCAGCGGCAGAGTGGCTGAGCCTGGCTTGGTCGGTGTGGCGCCGGGAAGCGGAGAGATCATCATGGCGCCCGTTTCGGTTTGCCACCATGTGTCGATAATGGGACAGCGATTCTTCCCGATATTCTCCGAGTACCAGCGCCAAGCCGCGGGATTGATAGGTTCGCCCACCGAGCCGAGCAGCCGCAGGCTGCTCAAGTCGTGCGGCTTGATCCATTCCAGTCCCCAGGCCATGAACGCGCGAATGGCCGTTGGGGAAGTGTAGAGAATCGTTACTTTGTAGCGGTCGATGATTTCCCAGAAGCGGTCCTTTCGAGGCTGGTCCGGCGCGCCCTCATACATCACCACCGTGGCCGCGTTGGCCAACGGCCCGTACACCACATAGCTATGCCCGGTGACCCAGCCGATGTCCGCAGTGCACCAGTAGACGTCGTCTTCCTGCAAATCGAAAACGAGTCGCGCCGTCCACATTGTCTGCAACAGATACCCCGCCGACGTATGCAGCACGCCTTTCGGCTTTCCTGTTGTGCCGCTGGTGTAAAGAATGAACAACGGCTGCTCGGAATCGAACGCGATCGCCGGGCAATCTTTCCTCGCTGCTTGCTCGAGTTCATGCCACCAGAGATCGCGCCCTTCTTGCCACCCGACTTTTTCACCGGTGCGCCGCACCACGATGGTCTTCTCGATGGTCGGGCAACCCGGCAGCGCAAGGTCGGCGGTTTCTTTCAGCGGCACCACTTTTCCGCGCCGGTAGCCGCCGTCGGCGGTGATCAGCAGCTTCGATTTTGAATCGCCTATCCGGTCGATGAGCGCTTGCGCGCTGAAGCCACCAAAAATCACCGAATGCACTGCGCCGATGCGAGCGCAGGCCAGCATGGCAATGGTCAACTCCGGGATCATCGGCAGGTAGATGGTCACTGCATCCCCGGCCTTCACTCCGATGGATTCAAGCGCATTCGCCATGCGGCATACGCGCTGGTGCAGTTCGGCGTAGGTCAGCTCAAGCTTCGCCCCATCCTCCGCTTCCCAAAGCAGCGCGGGCTTGTTTCCGTTCTCTTGCAGGTGACGGTCGAGACAGTTGTATGAGACATTCAGCTTCCCGCCGACGAACCACTTCGCGTGCGGCAGATTCCACTCCAGCGTCCGAGCCGGAGGTTCGAACCAGTCCAGCATTTTCGCCTGCTCGCCCCAGAAGGTCTCCGGATCTTGGAGCGCGCGTTCGTGCATCTTACGGTACTCCTCCAACGACTTCACATGGGCTCGTTTACTGAAATCTTGCGGCGGCGGTACCGGCTTTTCGTCAAGCACGTGCGGATCGAATTCTTGCATCTGTTTCCTTCCTCCGCGGCAAGCTGAAGGGGTTGGCTCGGGCTGCGCGAGTTTCAAATGTTGAATTGAGCGATGCTTTTGCCCGCACTAAGTTATTGAAGGAGGCCGCGTTGGTCAAGCCGTTGGGGGA
>DASZMG010000041.1:0-11678 GCA_035551975.1 Candidatus Acidiferrales bacterium
TTGTCGTTTTTCTCGTGTTCTAATCTATGCTTCCGGCACAGGAAAGCAGCCCGCTCAGACCCTGGTTGCATCTCACTGAATCCACGCACTATATACGTGTGTCGAACCGGTTAACACGCCGCCCACGCTTGGTACGGGCCGTGCACATTCAGCAGCGTGCCCCAGCCCGGGGAGTTCCACAAGAGATTCGGAGCAATAGCTCCCGAGGAGAAAGAAAGAGATGAATAAGAAACAGAAGGGTTTCTCACTTATCGAGTTGTTGATCGTCGTCGCGATCATCCTGATCATTGCGGCTATCGCAATTCCCAACCTGCTCCGGTCGCGTATGGCTGCAAACGAAGCTTCCGCTGTCGGTTCGGTCCGCACCATTAACACTTCCGAAATCACCTATTCCTCCACCTGGGGTGTCGGCTATGGCGCGCTGCTCACTAATCTTGGTGGAACGACTCCTTGCACCGCTTCGTCAACCACTGCCTGCTTGCTCGATCCCATTTTGGGCGCGGGAGCCAAGAGCGGTTACACCTTTGCCGCAGTCGGCAACACCGCGGTGGCCGGTGCGCTTCAGGGATTTGAGGTAAATGCTACCCCAACAAGCCCTGGTACCACCGGAACACGCGCTTTCTGCTCCGACCAGTCCGGCGTCATCCGCTATAACACCGCCGGGACTCCCATCGGCACTGCTGCTAACACCTGCGCGGCTGTTACCACGATTCTCCAGTAATTCGACTCAACAACGGGGGAGGAAGAATATTCCTCCCCTTTTTTTTCGCCGTCCGCTCCACACAGAGGGTCTGATTCCATGTTCACCGGAACCCACAACCCAAACCCCAAGCGCGAACAAAACCAGGGCGGTTTTTCACTCATCGAGCTTCTCATTGTTGTTGCCATTATTCTGATCATCGCTGCCATCGCCATCCCGAATTTCCTTCGTTCCAGAATGGCTGCCAATGAGGCTTCGGCGGTCGAGAACGTTCGCACCATCACCACAGCGGCAGTCGTCTACAGCTCTACCTGGGGAAACGGCTATCCCCCGACGTTGGACAGCCTTGGTGGTCCCGGCACCTCGGCCACCTGCGACTTGTCCAACCTGATCGATCCGATTCTTTCCACCGCTCCCTACACCAAGAGCGGTTACGTTTTTAGCTATACAGGGCAGAGCGGGACGGCCCCGCTCGGCGGTGGTTGCACCGCCCCGGGATTTAATGGCTATCTGGTCAGCACGGTTCCTCAGAGCGGCTATTCCGGTACGCGCAGCTTCTGCAGCTCGGAACCCGGCGTCATCCACTATGATGTGACCGGTTCGGCCATCACCTCGCAAACCACTTGTAATGGATTGCCGAGCCTGTAACTTTATGATGACTTTCTAGAATTTTGGCCTTCTGCCATGACCCGCTTCTGGCTCTCTTTATCTCGCTATCAAAATTGTCTCATCGTCATTTTTTTGCTTTCGCTCCCGTTCGTGCGCCCCTCTGTCTTTTCCGATGGCCGCGGCTATTACGCTTATCTTCGCTCGCCGCTGATCGACCATAACCTGCGCTTCGCCAGCGACTGGAACAGTCCGCCGCAGAAGGTTTTGTACGACTGCAAATCGTGCCCGCCCTCCGCCAGGAAATATTGGAATCATCCCGCCAATAGTTTGCTCTTCATCAATTTGAATGGACGCATCTACGAGAACCCCATCACCAAAACAGGCCATCTTCCCAACTTCTACACCGTAGGTCCGGCCATGCTTTGGCTTCCTTTTGTCGGCGCCGCTCACTTCGCCGTGCTGGCTTCGAATCATTGGGGAAGCGCCATCCCAGCCGACGGCCACTCCTGGCCCTACGTATTCGCTCTCTCCATGGCCACCGCCTTTTACGGATTCCTAGGGCTCTACCTTGCGTTTCAGTTGGCGAAAAAGTTTGTCGAGGAACGCTGGGCTTTCTGGGCCACTCTCGGAATTTGGTTTGCCAGTTCGCTGCCTTCTTCCATGTACGTGCAGCCGTCCTGGTCTCATACCCATTCGGCATTCGCCGTTGCTTTATTTCTATGGTACTGGCATCGCACCCGCGCGTCCCGGACCTGGCGCCAGTGGCTCTATCTGGGTCTCATTTCCGGTCTTATGGTCGATATCTACCTGGCCAATGGCATTTTCCTTCTCGCGCCCGGCGTCGATTGCGTCTTGGCTTATGCTCGCTCTTGGCGCGATCCTCGCGCACTCTGGGCCAACCTTCGATTGCATCTGCTTTTTGCCGCCAGTGCCATCGCCGCTTTCTCTCCGATGCTCATTACCCGGCAAATCGTATTCGGCAATCCGTTCACGCTGGGTATGTACGGCAACGTCGCCTGGAATTGGACATCCCCGAACTTCCGCGCCGTCCTCTTTTCGTCCAAAGACGGAATCTTTGTCTGTACTCCCATCTTGCTGCTCGCTGTCCTGGGATTGCTGGCCCTCTGGCGCAAAAATCCATCCGTCGGCGGAATCTGCATTCTTCTCACCACCGCTTTTTATGCGCTGATTTCCTTTTATCCCTGGTGGCATGGCGTCTATTCGTTCGGCAATCGCTTCTTTATTTCGCTCACGCCGATCTTCGTGCTGGGCCTGGCCGCGGCTTTTTCCTGGGCCGCCCAATTATGGGGAGACTCACGCGTGGCTGCGCGCCGGCTCGTGCCGGTTACCGTTCTCCTGATCGTTTGGAATCTGGGCCTCGTCTACCAGTGGTCTACCTATCTGTTCTTCCCGGAAGGCGTCGGCACTGTTTCCTGGAGTGAAGTGCTCGACAACCAGATTCGCGTCGTCCCGGTACAAATTCTCCACGATCTTTCCTCCCGCTTTCAGTTTTCGCACTCCGCCGCCACTTCGAGGGTCGAGACCAGGAAATCCGCTTCTCTCTGATCGCCGCCATTCCCGCTTGCTGATTCGCTTTTTGCCGTAGCACGTGCCGCTCTCTCCGTTTATTGCTACACTTTTTAAGTGATTCGGTCCGTCCTCTTTCTTGCCGCGCTTTGGCTCGCCGCCTTGCCGGTTCAGGATGTTCATAAAGCCGTATCCGCCTTCGATTCCCGCTATCGCCACGCGCGCACCTTGAAAGCGATCTTTTTCGAAGCCTATCGCGACGGTAAGGGCGGTGTCTCCGCCGACTCTGGAACGGTCTATTTCTCCAAGCCCGGCCGCATGCGCTGGGAGTACGAATCCCCAGAAACGAAGTTATTCCTGGTTGACGGCACCCACGTCTGGTTCTATGTCCCGGCCAACCACACCGCCAGCCGCGCCAAGTTCTCACAGAGCTCTGACTGGCGCACGCCGCTCGCTCTCCTCGCGGGCAAAGCCGATCTCGGGAAACTGTGCAGTCGCATTCAACTGGCCCAACCCGCGCCAGCAGCCTCCGCGGAATCAGCCGCACCGCCGAGTGATTCAGGTGACACCACTCTCCGTTGCATCCCTCGCGAAAGCCCTGAGAGCGAAACCATCCACGATGTCCTTCTCACCGTGAATCCGGAAGGTTTTCTCACCCGCCTCCTCATCGAGGAAGCAGGCAACGCCTCCACGGAGTTCCGCTTCGCAAATTGGCAGCAGGACATCCCCATACCCGAGGTGAAGTTTCATTTTGAGCCGCCCCCGGGCGTCGCTATTGTCGATGAGCAATCCCTCGCAAACACCATCCGCTAAAGCAGTCGCATTGGACTCCGTAGATCCGAAAGAATTGCTCTGAGTCATACAGCCTTTTCCCTGTTGTCACATCATAGTAACGAGCCCTTTTCATGCCTTTAGCTTGACGTTGCCAGGCGTATGCTAAGCTTTATTTGGCTCGCTGCCGGCAAAGCGGAGGGCCCCAAAATCATAAATGGCTGAATATGTTTGCAAGGTCGGAGATCCGTCCGGCCGCATCCTCCAGCACGTGGAGACGGCGCAGTCGGAAGGCGAACTTCGCCAGAAACTGGCGGAGCGCGGCTTCTATGTTTTTGCCGTCCGTCCCAATCTCGACATTTTGGCGCACTTTACCAAGCGCCGCTCCGACCGGTCCATCCGTGCCAACGATTTCCTGATTTTCAATCAGCAGTTCAATACCTTGGTCAAGGCCGGTCTTCCCATTCTCAAGGCGCTCGATCTGCTTACCGAACGCGCCGCGACCGTTAGTTTGCGCCCCATCATTGGCGATGTTCGCCAGCGCGTTCGTGAAGGCGCGCTTCTCTCGGAAGCGCTTGCCGCCCAAGGGTCGTTTCCGCCTGTCTACGTCACCGTCGTCGCCTCGGGCGAGCGCAGCGGAAATCTCACCGGCGTTCTCGACCAGTACATTTCCTATCTCAAGGTCAGCACCGGTTTTCGCAGCGCCTTGATCACGTCGCTGATCTACCCGGTGGTCCTCATCGTGGCCACCATACTCGTCATCACCTACGTGGTCACCTACGCCATGCCGCAATTTGCCAGCCTGTACAAAGAACTGGAAATCCCGCTTCCTACTCCCACACGCATTTTGCTCTCGATCGCCGTGCCTTTGCGCAACTACTTCCTCATTCTCATCGTGCTTTCCGCCGTCACCGCCGTCGGCATTTTTTTATGGACGCGTTCGGACCGCGGCGCCCTCGCCATCGATCGCCTCAAGCCGCGGCTTCCATTTTTCGGCGATATCTGGCTCAAAGCGCAAGTCGCTCAATTCGTGCGCACTCTTTCCACTCTCCTTTCCGGTGGAACTCCCCTGGTCGCGGCCATGCACACTTCCGCGGCCGCCATCTCCAGTCGCCTGATGTCCACCTCCGTTGAAAATGCGGCCGACCGCGTCAGGGAAGGGAAATCGCTGCACGAAAGCCTTGCCCAAACCGGCCTGATTCCGGCGCTCGCCCTTGAAATGATTGAAGTCGGCGAAGCCTCCGGCGCTCTTTCTGCCATGCTCATCAGCGTCGCGGAATTCTACGAAGAAGAGGTCGGCACAAGTCTGCAACGCACACTGGCCTGGATTCCCATCGTGATTTTGGTGGTCATGGCCGTTGTGGTAGGCTTCATTTTGATCTCTCTCTACCTGCCGATGTTCTCATTGCAGATGGGAGGCGGCGGATAGAGCTCATGGCTATCACGAACAATCCGGCAATCGTTGGTGTACGCCCCGATTCGAACGAGCGCGAACAGGCCCAGCGCCTGGCGGAGCGTTACCGCTGTCCCTTCGTCGATCTCAGCGAACAGCGCATCGATCCCGAGCTTTTCCGCAGCATTCCCGCTGAACTAATGTTCCGCTACAACTTCGTTCCGCTCGAGTCGCGCGAATCGAGCCTCGTCGTTGCCATGGCCGACCCTAGCCAGTTGCAGCTAACCGATGAGCTCGCTCTGCTCCTCGGCAAGCGCCTACAAATAAAGGTCGCCACCGTTTCGCAAATTTCCGATCTGCTCAAGCGCACCGAGCAGTCCCAGCGCGTTCTCGATCAGGCCACCGAAGGGTTCACTCTTCAGGTTGTCGGCGACGAAGAGGACACTGACGAAAACATTTCCATGGAGAAGCTCACGCGCGATACCGGCGTGAGCCCCGTCGTTCGTCTCGTCGACACCGTAATTTTCACCGCCCTTGAGCGTCGCGCTTCGGACATTCACATCGAAACGCGCAACTCCGAAGTGGTTGTGAAGTATCGCATTGACGGCGTTTTGCAATTCGCCATGCAGCCTCTGGCCAAGGACTGGCACGCCACCATTCTTTCCCGCATCAAGGTCATGAGCGAACTCGACATCGCCGAGCGCCGCATCCCGCAGGATGGCCGCTTCCGCGTTCGCTACAAGGGCCGCTTCGTCGACTTCCGCGTCTCCATCATGCCTTCTGTTCATGGCGAGGATGCCGTGCTCCGCGTTCTCGACAAGGAGATGCTCAGCGAAAAATTCCGCAATCTTACTCTCGACGTGGTCGGCTTCGATCATGACGAAGCCATGCGCTTCCGCCGCTACATCCGTGAGCCTTACGGCATGGTTCTGGTCACCGGGCCCACCGGATCGGGAAAGACCACCACGCTCTACGCGGCCATCAACGAAATCAAAAATGACGAAGACAAGATCATTACCATCGAAGATCCTGTCGAATATCAGGTCCGCGGCATCACCCAGATTCCCGTAAACGAGAAAAAAGGACTCACTTTCGCCCGCGGCTTGCGCTCCATCCTGCGTCACGATCCCGACAAGGTCATGGTCGGCGAAATTCGCGACCAGGAAACTGCGCAGATCGCCATCAACTCCGCCCTCACCGGGCACCTCGTCTTCACCACGGTTCACGCCAACAATTGCACCGACGTGATTGGCCGCTTCATCAACATGGGCGTTGAGCCTTACAACTTCGTCTCGGCGCTCAACTGCATCATGGCCCAGCGCCTGGTTCGCGTGATCTGCGAAAATTGCAAGCGTCGCGTCAGTTACGCAGCAGAGGTTCTCAAGGAATCGGGCCTCGATCCCGCCGAGTGGAGCCAGGTGACTTTCTATGAAGGTCCCGGCTGTCTCGAGTGCTCCGGTAGCGGATATCGCGGTCGCACCGCCATCACTGAGCTGCTCGATCTTTCCGATCGCATCCGCGAAATGATCATCGAGCGCCGTCCCACTTCCGAAATCAAGCGCATGGCTAAGCAGGAAGGAATGTCTTTCCTGCGCGAATCCGGACTCAAAAAAGTCCGCGGCGGCATCACCACTCTTCGCGAAATTAATAAGGTGACCTTCCTTGAGTAGCTTCACAACTCCCGTGCCGACTCTCGAGAACCGCATTTTTCAGTGGGGGCTCGTCCGCCGCGTCGACCGCTGGCTCAACGTCATGCCTCATCCCTCCGTTGTGATTGAAATCGCCCCGGAGTACGTCGCTGCCGCGCGCTGTGGTGGGGTTCCTGGGTCCATCGATGCTTGCTCCATGGAGCCCCTTCAAGTCGCTTCGGTGATGCCCTCGCCTGTCGATACCAATGTCACTCAGCCCGATGCGGTGCGCTCCGCGCTTCGCTCGGTGCTTAGCCGTGTGCCCGATCGTGGCGCGCCAGTAGCTCTGCTCGTCCCCGATCCCGTGGTTCGCGTGTTCATCCTGCCGTTTGAGAGTTTGCCGCGCCGCGCCGAGGAAGCAGCTCCCGTGTTGCGCTGGCGTTTGAAGAAAAGCGTGCCTTTCGACGTCGAAGAAACTGTGGTTTCCTGGATGCGTCAGGCCGGCCCCCAGGGAAATCTCGAAGTGGTTACGGCCATTGCCCGGAAGGGCATCATCCGCGAATACGAAGAAATCATTGAAAGCCTCGGCGCTCACAATGTCATCGTGCTCAGTTCCACGTTGGCTTCCTTGCCTCTGCTCGAAGATCGTGGTTCCACGTTGCTCGCCCGCATCAGTGGTAAGACGCTAACCACCGTGATCACCAATGCATCTAACCTTTGCGTGTATCGTGGCACCGAAATGGTTGCCGAAGCCGACATCCTCGAACCGCAGGCCGTTTTGGAAGAAATCTTCCCGGCCATTGCCTATTATCAAGACACTTGGGGCGGCTCCATCGACCGGGTTCGTGTCTCCGGCTTCGGCGCGCGCGAGCGCGAATTTCGCGAAGCTCTCGAAACTGAATTGCGTTTGCCCGTCGCCTCGCTCGCGGATTCCGAGCATGCGCGCACCTTGAGTTCGCCTGCGGGCGATATGATGCACCAGAATCTGGACGCTCTGGTCGGCTGGTCGCTGAACGATGGCGCCTGATGCCTCGCGCCGCTGCACAGCAATGCGCCGTCATTCTGAGCGCCGCCGCGACCCGGTAAGGGTCGCTAAGGACGGACGCGAAGAATCCCTCTTCGCTTTTTGCGGGGTTGGTTGGAATTGTCATCCCGAGCGAGCGAAGGCGCGCCCGGTGAGGGCGCAGAGAACGTTGTACTTCGCGACGATGGCTCTCTCTCTCGGGTGGCAGCCTGGTGGCGGTCCTTGGCGACCCGGTTAGGATCGAGCCGCCGAAGGAACGCCAGGTTTTCGCGCAACGAATGTCAGGCAACGTGGTTCTGATTGAGCTGTAATTCGTACTAGCCTGAGGGGGCTCGATTTTGCAAACGCTGTTTAATAATTTCGTGCGAGGTGCCATGCCATGCGCCTGCGCCTGAATCTATCTACCACTCCGCAGGAAAATAATCGTCCGTTTGTTGCCGGCGCCGCCGTGCTCGGCGGATTGGGCCTGATCGCCCTGCTGGTGCTTTCGCACGCGGCTTACGATTCCTGGCAATCCAATCGCGACCTTCGCGCCGATATTTCGCGCTGGCAACAGCAGGTCCGTGGAGAGACTCTGCGCCAGCGTCAGTTGCAGACCTATTTTGAAACTCCTGCCGCCAAGCAGATCATTGATCGCTCCAGCTTTCTCAACGCGCTCATTGACGAGCGCAGCTTTCCCTGGAGCAAAATCTTCACCGATCTTGAAACCACCATTCCTCCTGGCGTGCGTGTCATCAGTCTCATGCCCAAGCTCGTCAACGGCCATGCGGAAATATCCATGGAGGTCGGCGTGGCCAGCAGCGAGAACGAAATTCAATTCTTGCAGGCCATGGAAAAATCGCCCGCCTTCAGCGGTATCACCGTGAATTCAGTCCGGCCGGTGGCCTTGCAGAATACGCCCGATCGCATCCTTTTGAGTTTGACCGTACGGTACAGCACGGCATGAAATTCGCCAGTCAATCCTGGAAAAAGTGGACGGGCGCCGGACTCGCCATTCTTCTTCTGGCAGACCTTGGCTTGGCCATATTTCTCTGGCAATCGAATCGTCAGGGGCCGGAGGAGATGCACGCCCAACTAGCGCATCTTCAGTTGCAATCAAGGCTTCTCAAAGCGGACATCGCCCGCGCCGAGAAGATTCGCGCTTCGCTTCCACAGGTGGGAAAGGATTGCGACGCGTTCTATCGCCAGTCGTTCCTTGATCCCGTCACTGGTTACTCCGACATTGAGACCGATCTCGATTCCATTGCCTCCAAGGCCGGCGTGAAAACCACGGGATTCGGTTTCAAGCAGAAGGACGTAAAAGATCGAGGCGTAACCCAAATCACCATCAACACGACTGTCGAAGCCGCTTATCCTGCGGTCATCGCCTTTATCGATGGGCTGGAGCGCTCCAAATACTTTTACCTGGTCGACGAAGTCGAGATGACTTCCGGGGAGGGCGGAACGATTCGACTCCAACTCGCCTTGCACACATTTTTCAGGACGGCTTGATATGTCTCGACGCATTCAAATCTACCTGTTGATCATTCTTGGCGTCATTTTCGCCGGCGTCCTGTACAACACTTTGCGCAACGATGCCTCCACCGGTTCGGGCGTGCTGGCTGAAAATTCCTCGTTTCAGCCCTTGGACATTCAAGAGCCCAGTCTGCACCTGGATCGTCTTGAAAAATTGCGCAAGAGGCAGGGCTCCGGCCCTCACCGCAATATTTTCGTCGCTGCTGCCGCTCCTACCCCCCTCGCGCCGGGCCAGCAGGCCGCAAAACCGCCGGAGCGCTTCGTCGGCCCCAAGCCGCCGCCTCCTCCTCCTCCTCTTCAGGTTCCCGCGGAGTTTTTCGGCTATGCCACGCGTCGCGCCTCCGGCAAGAAGGTCGCGTTTTTTACCAGTGGTGACGACGTTCTGGTGGTACCTGAAGGAGATTTTTTCCTGGGCCGCTATCGCCTCGTCCACATCGGTAACGATACCGCGGACATTGAAGAACTCGGCACCGGACGCCACACCACCGTAACCATGGTTCAGCCGCCGGGTGAAGCCGGAGGACAATAGATGCGCCCTCCGCTCGCTTTCTTCCATTCTCTGTCCAAGCGTTCCCGCCCTCGCCGCGGCCAGTCTCCGCGAGACTCGCAACGCGGCTACGCTTATCTGATGGCTCTCTTCATGGTGGTCACGCTGATCATTGCCTCTCAAGTGGCTGTGCGCAGCGTTCTCACCGAAGGCCGCCGCGAGCGCGAGAGCGATCTGATCTGGCGCGGCCAGCAATATGTGCGCGCCATTCGTCTCTACTACCGCAAGACCGGTCACTACCCTTCTAATTTGGACGACCTGAAAAAAGGCATGCCCGAGCTGCACTTCCTGCGTTACGCCGCCTACAAAGACCCCATGAAGAAAGACGATGGCGCCTGGCGTTTCATCTACGTCAACGCCGCCGGACAAATTATTGGCAGCACCAAATACGCTACTCTTCAGCAGATGGCCATCCTGGACATGAATGGCGGCAAAATTCCCGGCGTGAAACAGCAGGGCGATGACAGCGGCCAGCCCGGTGTTCCGGCTTCCAGTCTCGCCGATCAGTCGAACAACCTGAACAGCACGAATCCTCCGGGCAGCGATAGCAACTCGAACGCATCGAATTCTTCTTCGCAAAATCCGGCCGCTTCTACCTCGGCTGGCGTCGGCAGTTCCGACAATTCTGCAAATGCCGGAGTTGGGACAAATGCTGCGAACCCGAGCAGTACGCCTCAGACCTCCAATCCCGCTTCGCCGAATTCGAACTCGCTGCAGCCCGGATCAAACGGCCTGGGCGCTTCGCCGTCGCCGACAAATGCTGTCGGCACTCCAGCAGGCGCTGGCGGCATCAATACCAATCTGAACAATCAATCCATGGCGGCGCTCGCGGCGCTCAAGCCCACGGGCCCGGTGGATGGTCCTGTTCTCGGCGGATTTCTCACCGGCGTAGCCAGCACCGTGGACAAGCCTTCGGTCCGCATCTACAACGGCGGCAAGAAATATATCAACTGGGAATTTATCTGGAATCCTGTCGAAGATCAGGCCAAAGCCGTGCAGCAGGGAATTACCAATCCTGTCGGCACCGCAGCGGGGCAGCCTGGGCAGGCTATCGGCAGCGGGGCTGCTGGCACCAGCGGCACCAGCATCTTCGGCAACGGCGCAGGCGCGACTTCCAGCCCTATGGGCGGCTCAAATCCGATGAGTCCCTCGCCCAGTCCCAATTCCACTTCCCCGAATCCATCCCCGCAGTAAGCGGCTGCGAATGTTTCCGCTGTCATCCTGAACAGATCGAACTTTCCAGGTAAATAAAATTACGAGAGAGACTACTGAATCGCTGTAGGGGTTGCTTTTGACAGCGCGGAGGTAATTTTCTTTACGTAATTTTGCGTTTCAGCAAAAGGAGGAACGCCGCCGTAGCGCAGCACCGTGTCCGGGCCGGCATTGTAGGCGGCCAACGCAAGCTCGATATTGCCGCCATACTTTTGCAGCAGGTCTTTGAGGTAGCGCGTGCCGCCATCGATGTTCTGCGCCGGGTCGAAAGGATTTTTCACCGAATATTGCGCCGCGGTTTCCGGCATCAATTGCATCAGCCCTTGCGCTTGCTTGCGAGAAATAGCTTTGGGGTTGAAGTTGGACTCAGCTGCAATCACCCGCCGGATTAGTTTCTCGTCAACGCCGTGCTTTTCCGCCGCCGCGTGGATCAACCCTGCGAACGGACCGTCCCCCACTTTCGGTGTGGGAATCGCCTCGAACATGTCTTCCGGTTCCACCGAAACCAATTCGTCGCTCGGCATTTCGAGGCTTCCACCCATCATGGTGAGGCGCACGCGGTCTCCGGCGGCTTCGTAGCCGGTGATATGCAGGCGAAGGCCAGACCGCAGCACGGCATAATCCGCCCGCGCCGCGGGCGCCAGCATCACGCCGGCCACAGCCGCCATTGCCAGGATGTAAACTTTCTTCATCCGTCCGGTTTTACTCCATGCTCCGTTACGTGATTTTTGCTGTTTCGTTAAGGGCGTATG
>DASZMG010000042.1:0-3815 GCA_035551975.1 Candidatus Acidiferrales bacterium
CTATCGCAACATGGTTGAGTTTGTGGCCGAGGTTCGGAAGATGTATCCGAAAGACAGAATTGTAGTTCGTCCGCATCCTTTAGCGCCGTCGAAGAATTCATTGTGCGGCGCCGAGGTGGATGGCAATGGCAGTTTTCTGGAGGCGGCGGCCCGTTCCAGGATGGTTGTGAGTATCACGTCAACCTGTCTTTTCGAGGCGGGGATACTGGGTGTCCCGGTGATGGCACTGGGCGATCATCCACTCCGGCTGCAACCGGCACATCTTCACGAGCGCGTTCTGGCAGGCGCCTTGGCCCTGCGGCTGGACCGCGCGACCGGGCAACTCGGACCGCTCTTGGACCGGCTAAGAATTCAGCCACTGTAAGTTTCGATGAGAGTGGACCACGAGTTTTGGGGAATCACGGCGTTCTTCAACCCGCAGCGGTATCGCCGGCGAAAACAGCAATTCGATGTTTTCCGTGAGAGCGCGAAAAAACAGGGACTTCACCTCCTGGCGGTCGAACTGGCGTTCGAAGGCGCTCATTTCGAATTGCAGAAAGGCGATGCGGAAATCCTGATCCAACTCAGAGCGGGAAGCAACGGAATACTGTGGCAGAAGGAACGGCTTCTGAACCTGGGGTTGAATCGACTCCCGCCCGAGTGCGAGTTATTCGCATGGCTCGACTGCGACGTTATTTTTGAGAACCCGCGGTGGATTCCCGAAACGGTGGAATTACTGGGCCGGTACGCTGTCGTGCAGCCTTTTTCGATCAGCGTGCGCCTACCCCGCGGGAAAACGAGCACGAATATACAGTCTGCAAACCAGACAATTTACGACCGCAAGCCGAGCGCCGGGTATGCGTACAGATATGCACAAGCATTCACCGACTACATGCGGACCGGGCATACCGGCTTCGCCTGGGCGGCGCGGCGTTCGCTATTCGAGGGCCTCGGTTTCTACGACAAGATGATTGCCGGGGGCGGCGACACGATTCTGGCCTGCGGATTCTTCGGACGGCCGACGCACCGGTTTACTCACCTGTTACCCGAGGCGCTTGTGGAGGACCAGCGGCAGTGGATCGAAACAATGTCGGAGCGGGTACGCAGCTCGGTCAGCTTTACGCGCGGAGGATTGCTTCATCTGTGGCATGGATCGCAGCCGTCGAGGAGAACTCTTTCCAGGCTGAAGCTGCTGACGGAGTACTCGTTCGATCCGCGCGAAGACATTGAGCGAAGCAGCGAAGGGTATTTTGTATGGAGCGGCAATCAGCCAGTTCTTCAAAAAAAAATTGCGCATTACTTTTGGCTGCGCAATGAAGACGATAACCTGATTCGCGAAAATATCCGGCGTCTGGCAGGCGGTCTTCGTGAAAGTCGATGGCAAGCGCGTTTTCAGATGGGCTTGACAAGGGCTGCTACGAGTCTGGAAGCCGCGGCAAGCAGCCGACTGCGAACATCTGCGCAGACCAAGGCGACGCTGGTACTCCTGAACTGGAAGCGTCCGGAGATGGTGCGGAAGGTGATTGCGGCTTACTCCCGTTACCCCGTCATCGGGGATATTGTGGTCTGGAATAACAATGCGGAGTGCTCTCCTGAGCTGAACGGAGACGCGCGCGTCAAGAGCGTCACGTGCAAATTTGACGCGGGCCTGGATTCGCGATGGGCGGCAGGCGTGCTCGCGGAAAACGAGCATCTGTTGATTCACGACGACGACGTTCTAATCAGCGAGGCGAGCCTGAAGCTGCTGTTCCGCCGATATTTGAGAAATCCGGATTTGATACATGGCATCCGGGGCCGCGATTGCACGAATGGCTATAACCGGACTGACTCGCTGGGGAGAGTCGACGTGGTCCTCACCACCTGTCTCATGATCCACAGGAAATACATCAACGAGTATTTCCGCCACGTACCGGCCTTCGACGACCTGCGTGACTACGGATGCGGAAACGGCGAAGACATCGTGATGAGTTACGTGGTCAGAAAAGCAACCGGGGAAAAGGGCAGGGCACACGGCGTTCCTTTCGCCGACTTCGACAAGCATCTGGCGGAGCATTCGGTTTCGCGGAGGCCGGGCCACATGGCGGTGCGAAACGAGATCACGCGCCGATGTATCGAGAGACTTATTGGGGAAAAAGCGAGTTTCAAGATCGAAGACTATGGACTGGACGAACTGGCCCGTGTCTTCCCTGCCTCCTGGATTCGCTACATTCACAATACCGATACGGTCCTGGAGCCCGGAAACTTCGCTCTTTCTGAGAACATATCAGCGGAGAAGTTCGCGGATGCGCTCTCGTTGCTGTGCCGGCGACGCATTCACGCGCACGAGCTAGCGCTTGTGAGATCTGCCGCCCGTTAAGGCCGCGCGGGCTCGCTTTGCTGTATTGAGGGCTCGCATCCAGATACGGGAGGAGTTGGCGGAACCGTTCTTCGGAGCATTAAAGGCCGGCTGATCGAAGACGCTTTCGGGGAGGCCTCCGTTCTCCGGGCGCAAGTGCAAAATGCGGGCGTGCCTTGGCCAGGAATTTTTTGCGGCATTCCAACCTTTCATCCTGGCGTTCCAACATGCGGGCAGCTCATCTATGTGGCAGCCAGTCCGGGAGAGAGCGCGCACGAGCGCGAGTTGGTCTTCGTGGCCGAATCGTTTCCATTCCTCGTGCCAGGTCCGGAACAGGAGATCGGTGACGGCACTGCGGCGAAATAACATAACTCCGCTGCTGTGAAGTGGATGCCGCATCAAGCCGAGCGCGGCCATGTGCTCGTATTCGGGATGCCTCCTGTCGGGGGAGGGCTCGCCCGGAAGCCAAGTAGACTTGTGGCCGCCCCCGCGCGATACAAGATCCATCACATCAGGGTGACGATCGCGCGAGAGGCAGACATCGGCAGTCCGCAACTCGTTCCAAATGTCGTCGATGGACGAGACCGGCACGGTGTCGGCGTCAAGGAATAACGTTGTGTCGAAGCCATACTCATTGAGGCGAGTTTTGTAATGCCTCGTACCGAATCCAGGGCCTGTACTTGGAACCTCCAGCACTTCGCAATCCAAGCAGCTAAGATCCCAGCCGGAGAAATCAGTAAGTATACGAACAGGGCCGGAGTAACCGTATCGTCGAAGATAGGAAATACTCAGCACAGCCAGCTTTCGATACGTTTCACCAAAAGCGACATAGATGACGCCTTTGTCTGAAGCAGAATCTGGTTGCATAGCGCGCGCGGACCGCCGCCCATCATAACTCAAGTTAAGGACGATCCTCAAAAGCTTCTCTAAGTAAACGCCCGGCAACGCACTGCGCAGGGCTTGGCGATTTCTCACCGGTGTTGACCAAGCGTTTTGTTGTCGCGTACGACGCGCATCAAACACGCTGTGCGCTTGGCTTGGCTGCCAGGCTAGTATTTGCAATAAGAGCCCTGAGACACAGGTCTATTTTTTTTGAAAGAACTGTTGACATCACGACTTAGTTAAGTTACAGTCTGACGCATAGTGTTTTTCTTTTAGCTGTGCAATTTCCTGATTGCCGCAGCAGTACAGCTTGGTGAACAGAGTTCCGGGGCAGTGATCGGAGATCATCGATGAGTGTTTTCGCCGATTCAACGGGCGGAGATCCAACGCAGGATTTTTTTGATATTTCCTGGTGCGACGGCGCCCTCGGGGAAGCCTCGGGTACGACGACGCTCCACCTTACCGGAGGCAGTGGGCCGGGAGACTACACCGTTGTTCAGGTGACGTATTCGGGAGCCGGCGCCACCACTGGAATGGCGACGGCAGACCGGCTGTTTCTTCTTGTCAATACTTCCAGCGGCGCCAACTGGGCATTTCCGATTCTAGTGATGCCCCTGAA
>DASZMG010000043.1:0-4235 GCA_035551975.1 Candidatus Acidiferrales bacterium
GCTACTGATAGCGCAGCCGCATTGAGTGCAATCCGGCGTTCCACCAAAAACACAAGGTTCCACGCGGCTGCGCAAATCCGCGGAGAAATTCACCGACATCTTCGAAAAGACGCAATCCTCGGGATTTTGGGGGGGAGCGACAATCGCGCCCGCAATGCCCTGATTCATAAGGAACTTAGGGTAACGACGAGCGAGTTGGGGCAACTTCTCCGCCAATAGTTGCCGGTCGACGGGGGCCAGCTTTTCAGGGCTTTCCTCGCCAATCTGAGGGGTATAGATACTCACCCAGATATGGTCGACTTCTGGCCGGCCTGACCAGAAGGCTACGTAGTCCTCCAAATAGTCCGGCCTTTCAAGCATCGGCCTAGTGATCACCCAGTGAACATTGACGCTGCGACCCTCTATGTTTGGAAGAATGCGTTCATAAGTTGCTGGCTTGCGACGTATGTCGTGGTGCTCCGGCAACCCATCAATGGAAACCGCCACGCGGAGATACTTGTAGGCCATCCAGTCTTGGGGAATAGGAATGACCCCACTGGTTACGACCATGGTGTGAACGTGCATCTTGTCCAGTTCGGGGAGAACCTGGCTTAATTCACGGTGACGCATCAGCGGCTCTCCGCCAACGAGGGATACGTGGAGGGGTTCGTACCGCTTTACCAGAGCGAGGATGCCGTCAACGAGCGAATCGCCGCGAAAGTCGGCCAGATCGCGTAAGGTAATGCCACCACCCAAATGTTCCGAGCCGTAGGCATAGCATCCAGGGCAGCTTAACGGGCACTCGCGTGTGATTTCGATGGAGAGGAAGGGAACGTTGCCGGTCAGGATGCTTTTCCATCCAGAGACAATTTCCCGGGCAGCAAGACTAGGACGTAGAGTATGGGAGCTCATGCCCATCAGATGCTTGTGCGGAAACACCGGCTGCTTTCAATGTTTCGCTAGGGTAAACACCTGAACCGGTTGGCACACCTCAAAGATAAGGGACGAATCCTGGCGCCAAGCGCGAGAGCTAGGAACCTGTGAGGAATTTATATTGTGGAGCAGTAAGCGGAACCACAGAAAGGCGCCCCTGACGAACCAGCGGCGAATTGGCAAAAGCCGAATTGCCTTTTATCTGGGCAAGAGTGACAGGATCAGAGAGGGCCTTTCCGGCTTTCAGGGTGACCGCTGGGTGCTTAGGATTCGAGGCGTCCATGGAAACCACGGTGGCGGTGCCCACGGCACTCTTGTGATCTCCCGTTTCGTAAATGATCAGTTTGTCGCCAGTCTTCATGGCCGCGAGATTGCGGAGAGCGACGGGATTGTGCACGCCATCCCAAACTGTTTCGGCGTCACGCGTGAGATCTTCGAAAGAATATTCGGAAGGCTCGGTTTTCAGCAGGTAGTGAGAGGCCATGGCATCCCTCGGATTCGCCTTAAGCAGAGGGTAATTCTACACGCAAGAATGCGCGATCAGAAAGCGGGACAGTGCGACTAGTTGTCGCCGCGCACCTGGTACCACTCGAGCGCCGCAAACTGCGCTTGTTTCGCGCGGGCATTCGCAGCGTACCACTGCCGCCAAGCGGCCGCATCCGCGGGCAGATTTTCGTCGGTGATTCCGCGCAAAGCGAGAAAACTCCAGTCGCGCATTTGAGCGCTGGAGTGAGGATCGGAGACCAGGTCAATTAAACGCGGAACCATACGAAGACGCTGTTTGCGCTGAAAAATGCCGCAATCGGAGATGTTGCAGCCAGCGCGGTCGCGCACGCTGGGGGAAGCGTCATGAGTGAAAATGTCGAAAAGCTCGTCGAGAGCCTGATCGGTACCGACGAATCGCAGGCCTTCAGTGGCCCACTGGCGGACGGAGGCGTCAGGGTCTTTGCGGGCGTAGTCGACGAGGAGACTATGAGCGCGTTCGGAATCAATGCCGTCGCCCGCAAGCACGCCGAGGAAATAGAGAGCGGCGCCGCGATACGAGGGATCGGATTGGGCGCGGTTCAACAAGAGCTCCACGGTCTGCGGTGTTTTTGTCCAACCGTCCGCAATTAACTCCAGATCGGCCTCGGCGCGCCGAACGCGTAGATCGCTGGAATAGCGGGCGGCATTTTCAACCTGCTCGAGATTGTCGGTGCGGTGAATCGTGCCGACCCAATGTGCAGAGCTTTGGGTCAAGGCTTGCAATGCGACAGAATCGTGCTGGACGGATCGCGCCAGCAATTTCTCGCCTTGCTGCTGCGCGGGCCATTTTGAAAGTTCCTCCAAAGCCGATTGCCTCATTTGAGGTGTTCGCACGAAGCGCGGAGCTGGCGCGGTTGCCGCCGATATAGCGCGCGATCTTGAGCTGCGGATGCGCGTGGTGCGGAACATCATCAATCCGATAAAGGCCACCCAGCCGATAAAGAAGAGCAAGCCGACGGCTTGCGACCAGGTGCCCCCGGTCTTCGTTGTTACCGCGAAACCGCCGGTTCGCGAATCGTAGCCATTTTGCGGTTGCGGCGGTGGACCATAGAACGAGTTACTGATTTCCACTTGTGTATTCAGCGCAAAGCCAGCCCGCTTCTCGATTTGCGAGACGATCCAGCGTGCTTCCTGGCGGCTTTCAATATCGTCAACCAGGGTGCGGGCCTTACCGTCCTTCGGTTTTAAACGAATTGAATAGAACGCGCTGCCCGATGAGCCAGCTTGTTGAAGGCCGGTGACAACAGTGATTGACTCTACACTGGAGGATTGGAACTGCTGCACCGGGCCGATGCCTAAGACGGAACGCCGCCAGGAAATCAGGCCATTGCCGACCACAATGCGCGTGGAAGAAAGCGCCGAGTGAACGGAAGCCATGATCAGGATGAAATCCATCAAGCCGACGACGATAAAGGCAAATACCGGCGGCCTGCGGGCGATGTGAAAGAGAGCGTAAAAGAGGGCCGTGCATCCGGCGGCGAGAACAAGAATGAGGATAGCGCGCGCTATATTACGTCCGGGACGGAAATAAAATTCCAGGCCGTCCGGCTGATCCACGACAACCACGCGGTGCTGCGCAGGTTCCGAGACGTCCTGGTCGATTTCGCCGGGAGTAGTAGTGGTGAAGCGGCTAAAAGGACCGGATGCGAGCGCGTTGGTTGCCGCCACGGGAAACGCGGATGGGGACTGCGACGTACGAAAAACGGGCAACTCGAAGTGATCGGTGTAATCAACTCCCGGCACGTCGGCCTTCACATCCAGTAGCCAAAGCACCTGGTCGCTGGGATGCTCGTGGTCGGTTTGATAGGCGTCGGCAGGGATGGCGAAGTCCACGGGGATGATGGTATCAAGAGGCCCACGACTCAGAGAGGGAGCCGGGATGTTTTTGGAATCTTCCCAGAGAGGGACGGATTGCGTGGAACGGTTGTTGCCGGAGCCGGTGACAATGCGACGAATGCACGAAAGCTTCAGGTCCACGCCGTGAGGAGTCTCGGTTTGAAGCTGGAAGTGAATTGACCCAGCGACATGGCCACCCGGAGAAAACGGCAGCGCATTCAACTCGAAATAGGCGTGGCCAAAACGTTCCAGGCGAAAAGTAGCGCGGATGGCTGCGAAAAGCAGAAGAAGTCCAATGATCTCGAAAGCCGCCGGAACGAGGTAGGCAGGATCGAAGTTTTGCGAAATGTGGGCGGCGGCAGACAGCGAGAAAGGCAGCGACATCATGTTGACGAGCACCGCCGCGATCCACCAGCCGATGGCGGTGGACTTATTCCTGCTTTCGACGCGACTGGCGGCCCAATCCTTGCGCCAGAGCCAGGGCGAGGCAGGATTTAAGACTTGTATTTCGCTCTGCCGCTTCTGCTGCGAGTAGCCGTAGATACCGGCAAAGATCAGGCCCGCGCCGATAACGGCAAAGACACTGCCGAAGGAGGCGGCGCCGAGCCTTTGCGCGATGGTTTGATTGGGAGCTTGCAGAAATTTCCAGGCGAAGAGCAGGCCCGCTCCCAAGAAAGGCAGGCCGAAAAGGGTGAGAAAAACCGCGCCGATTTTGGATTGGGAGGTCACGTTCTTATTTTCGCCTGGAATTCGCGTGGGTGGGCTGGCAGCGCGTGCCGAGCGCCTGAAAAGTTACCTGTACTTTCCGTCTAATGGCAGGCGAATGGGCAATCTAAGGGGCAGGATAACGATGGAGTAACCGAACGGCAGCAGCGGCCGGTCTGAAGACGTGGAGTTGGGGCGAAAGCGCTTGACTCGTCCGGCGAAGTGAGACTAGCGTGGCACACGCCAGGTTCCGAGAT
>DASZMG010000044.1:0-11132 GCA_035551975.1 Candidatus Acidiferrales bacterium
TTCCTGCAATCACCGTTACTTGCTCCTGATAAAAAGTGTGCCCATCCGGCGCTCGCAGTTCCAGTTGATGCGATCCAGGCCGCAGATGAAAGGTCTTAAGCTGAGCCACAGTTCCCGCGTAACCTCCATCGACGTAAACGCCGGAGTCTTTCATCTTCGTATCGAATTTTATGCTGCCCTGGTTGGGACGAGGCGCATATCCATAACCCCATACCGGCGCCGCTCCATACCAACCGTAGTACCCAGGGCCATACCAGCCCGGTCCATAAAACCCTCCGCGCACGATTACTACACCGCCGCGAGCCGAAGCAATCGGCGCGATCATCAGCGTGCCCAGCGCGGCCATGAGCAACATCTTTGTCCATTTCGACATTGTGGTTTCCTCCTCCGCAAGCAAACTCGCGGAAGCTAAATGCACCGCTCTTGCCAAAACAAACTGGCTGTTAATTGCCTCTGTATCAGCAATTTGCCGCTGGCGCGATTTTCCTCGCCTTGCTCGCTTTCACCCACCTTGGTGGATTTCAGCCACCGTCTCAACCGCTTCCACGTCCATCTCAAGCCTCGTCCGTAATGACAGGCAATGGTGCCGCGATCATCACGCCGATTGGGATCACAGCAAGTTCGACGTGGGGATTTACATCAAGCACTAAATCTCTCAGATGGGCGAGCGCATTCCGGTGCAGCAAACCGGTTCTTGGGATTGCTTTTGCCCCATGCGCTCACCCGTGCTCATTTCCTCCAAAGCTGTCCGTAGGCAACTCGTTTCATCTCTCGGTACATCTTCCTCACCTGCATCCCCGGCGGGTTGCCTCGAACCTTCTTCCCACCCATTGCGCTTCCATTTACAATGCGCCATTCAATCAAAGCTGGGGCATTCTGGCATCGTCTGTTCAAGGAGAAATGGATGCGCCGAATAAAGGCCACTTGGTTTTTAATTGCCGCAATTTCCGTCATCGGAGCGATGGTATGGCCAAGGGAATTTTGGGCTCAGGGCCGCGCAACTGGCACCGTTGTTTTCGAAGGCGCCCGCCTGATCGTCGGCGATGGCAGCGCGCCCATTGAAGATTCCGTCTTCGTCGTCTCGAATGGTCGCTTTGTCCAGGTAGGGAAGCGCGGTCAGTTAAAAGTTCCCGCCGGTGCTTCGCGCGTTGATCTGTCCGGCAAAACCGTGATGCCCACCATGACCGACCTGCACGGCCATTACGGTTTCCAGAACATCATCGAAGGCAGCATGTCCAAGTCCTATTTCACCCGCGAAAATCTCATCGATCATCTCCAGCGCCTGGCTTACGTCGGCGTCGGCGCGGCTGTCGGTATTGGCGATCTGCTCGACCGTTCCGACCTGCACGGTGGCCGCACGCATTGGGGCGATGTGCCCTTGCAGGTGCGTTCCGAGGTCATTCCGAATACCGCGCTCTTCCGCACTGCCGGCACTGGTATTGCCTGGCCCGGCTCTGGTCCACAAGGCGATCCTTCCCGCGTGGATGTGCCTTATCCGGTCACTACGGTGAAGGAAGCTCGCGAAGCTGTTGACGACTACGTCCGCATGAAGCCGCTCTTCATCAAGATTTGGGTCGATGATCGCGGCGGCACCAAGAAAACGCTCACTCCCGAACTCTATGGCGCTATCGCCGACGAGGCCCACAAATTCAATGTTCCGGTCGGCGTGCACAACGTCACCTTGGCCAATGCCAAGCAACTCATGCGCGACGGCGTCGAGGGCTGGCTGCACGTTCCGGCTCGCGGCGGGGAATCCGTTGATGACGAACTGATCTCCATCGTCAAGCAGCGCATCGCCACCAACAATCGCCCCATTATGTGGATCACTCCGGACCTTATGACCGCGTGGATGGACGCGCAGGGCGGCTCAGGCAAGCGGCCTGCCTGGCTCGACGATCAGCTTCTGAAGGATCTTTATCCGCCCGATCAGATCGAAAAATATTGGGGCGCGCCGCTTGCGAAGATGACTCCCGAACAAGTCGAAAAGGAACGGAAGGAATTCAAAATAGAGACGAATAACGCCATGAGGCTTCGCGCTGCAGGCATGCGCTTCGTCGAAGGCACGGACACCGGGCAGACGCGCTTCTTCATCGGCTATTTCAACCATCTCGACCTTGAAACCATGGTCGCCATGGGTCTCACTCCCATGCAGACGATTGTCATCGCCACGCGCGATTCCGCACAAATTGCCCACATCAACTCTGGTTTGGTCGCAACCGGCAAGCAAGCCGATTTCATCGTGCTCAACGCCAACCCGCTCGACAACATCGAGAACACACGCCGCATCGATGAAGTTTATCTACGCGGACAGAAAGTGGATCGTGCCGGCCTTCGCGCCAAGTGGCAGGCGAAATGGTCTCACCACGGCGCATAGTCGCCGCGACTTTCGCATCGGGGGTTTTGCAGGTCCTGTTTCAAGTGGGTTGATCTGTATTCTTTCTTACTCTTTGCCGTCATTCTGAGAGGCTGTGACTTTTTTGATTTTGCGCGAAAATCGATACTGAAAAGAATCGAGTTGCGCGACAAAATTCGCGTTTCTCGGAATAACGTCACACGCTCTGAGGGCCGCTGTTTGGCCCGAAGAATTCCTCTTCCGCTGTCCCGGTTATGTTTGTCCCCGTATGCTCGTTGAGGTACGTTCGCGGAATCTTATCATCAGAGCGAAGCCGATGTCGCGATCCGCTTCGGGTCGCGATGGCGCAGTCGAGGGATCTGCATTTTCTTTCTTACTCTTTGCGCCGTCATTCTGAGGGCCGCTGTTTGGCCGAAGAATCCCTCTTATCTTTTTGCCGCGCATGTCATCCCTCGAACGAGAATACGTCTCCCATTGCTAATATATCTTCGCCATCAAAGTGAAACCTAAGCTCGAGCAGCAACTTCTCAAGGCCATCCGCCGCACGGCCATGATCCTCCCCGGCGATCGCGTCGGCGTGGGCGTGTCCGGCGGGGCCGATTCCGTCGCCCTTTTTCGCCTGCTCGAAGCGCTCCGCAAGGATCTCGGCATCACTTTGCTGATTCTTCACTTTGACCACTGCCTTCGTGGCGAGGAGTCCGCTGCCGACGCTCAATTCGTCAAATCTCTCGCGTGCCAGTATCACGTCGAATTTATCTCCGACTGTGCCGACGTCTCCGCCTTTGCGAAAAAACAGCGCCTCAATCTGGAAGATGCCGCTCGCCGCCTGCGCTACGCATTCTTTGAAAGCATCGTCGCGGGAGGTCGCATCACACGTGCCGCCATCGCCCATACCGCTGACGACCAGGCCGAAACCGTCCTCGCCCGTCTGTTACGCGGCACCGGCCCATCCGGCCTCGCCGGGATCTATCCCACACTCGGCGCTGTGGTGCGTCCTTTGCTCGATTACCGCCGCGAGCAGCTTCGTGAATATCTTTGCGCCCTCGGTCAACCTTGGCGCGAGGACGCCACGAACTCCGATATTTCCCGCCAGCGCGCCCAGATTCGCTGTCAGCTCCTGCCCGTCCTTGAGCGCGATTTTTCTATACACATAGTCCAGCGTCTCAACGATCTCGCCCGTCTCTCCCGCGAAGAGCGCGAATTCTGGGATTCCCTCGTCGAAGATCGTTTTCGTTCGCTCTCTCACAACAAATCGAATGGTGCCATCGCCATCACTCCCGCGGATTTGCTTTCCCCGCTCCCACTTCAGCAATTAGCTGCCATTCAGTCCGGCTCCGCCGCACCAGCCAAACCGCTCACCGAGCGTTTGATCCGACGTCTATACAAAGGCATCCGCGGCGATTACCGCGATCTCACCGCAAAGCATGTCGAAGGAATTTTCCAATTGGCGCAGCAGGGTGCCAGCGGCCAGCAACTCGATCTGCCAGGGGACATTTTGGTGCAGCGAAGTTTTGACGAACTCATTTTCTCGGCCCGTGCCAATCCGGGCACGCCGCGCCGTACCGTGGCAACCAATTCCGCCGCCCCGGCGTATCATCACACCGTGAGCGTCCCCGCCACCGGCACTGCCAGCGTCTCCGTTCCGGAGCTTGGCACACGCCTTCTCTTGAAAGTGATTGACTGGTCTTCCCGGCAGCGCGACACTATCCCGGACGACGCACTTGACGCCGATCTGCTCCCCCGCACCTTCACTCTTCGTAACTGGCAGCCCGGGGATGCCTATAGGCCTCGCGGCCGTCGCCAACGGCACAAATTAAAGGAATTGTTTCTCTCGCGGCGCATCCCAAGAAGCCAGCGCTTTTCCTGGCCGGTGATTGAGGCGGATGGCCGCATCGTTTGGAGCCGGGACATGCCTCCGGCGGCAGATTTTTGCGTTCGCGAAGGCACGCGGGTGGGGATTCTGATCCTGGAAGTTCCAATCAATGTTTGAATACAAAGGGTCCTGCGGCGCATCTAACGTCTGTAGGGGCAGGAGCAAGCGGGCTTCTTCCGGCTTTTCTGGGGGGTAGTTTTCAAGCGGAAGCGGCCCTTAGGGTGAGGTAAGACGTGAATTCTACAGTACGCACAATTTTATTCTGGCTTTTGATGATTCTTCTGGCCGTCGTGCTCTGGAAGATGGCTTCCACAGGTGGCCCTTCCGCGCACGAGGATGAGCCCAGCTATACCAATTTTCTCGCCAAGGTCGAGAGTGGCAACGTCAAGGACGTTACTATTTATCTCTCGCCGAATAGCGCCGAGCTTCAGGGCGAATACCGCGACGGCAGCAAGTTCCGCGGCGTGACCATCGCCAACACCGCAATTCCCGATGTCACCAAGGCTTTCGCGGACGAGCACGTTCTCTACAACTACAAGGAAGTAAAGGACGCAAACTGGGTCAACCTGCTCTTCAATTTCGGCCCGCTCATTCTGCTGGTCTTCTTCTGGATCTTCATGATGAAGCAGATGCAGGCCGGCGGTAACAAGGCCCTCAGCTTCGGCAAGTCGCGCGCCCGTTTGCTCACCGCGCAGCAGAAGAAAGCCACCTTTAAAGATGTCGCCGGAATTGACGAAGCCAAGGAAGAGCTTTACGAAATTATCGACTTCTTGAAAGATCCGCAGAAATTCCAGAAGCTCGGCGGACGCATTCCCAAGGGCGTTCTTCTCGTCGGCCCTCCGGGAACCGGCAAAACTTTGCTCGCCCGCGCCATTGCTGGCGAAGCCAACGTTCCATTCTTCTCGATTTCAGGTTCCGATTTCGTTGAAATGTTCGTCGGCGTCGGCGCCAGCCGCGTCCGCGATCTGTTCGAGCAGGGCAAGAAGAATGCGCCTTGCATCATCTTCATCGATGAAATTGACGCGGTCGGCCGTCACCGTGGCGCAGGCCTCGGCGGCGGACACGATGAGCGCGAACAAACGCTGAACGCCTTGCTCGTCGAAATGGACGGCTTCGAATCGAACGAAGGCGTCATCCTCATCGCTGCCACCAACCGGCCAGACGTCCTCGATCCGGCCTTGCTCCGCCCCGGCCGTTTCGACCGTCGCGTGGTTGTTCCGCGTCCTGACGTTCGCGGCCGCGAAGAGATTCTTCGCGTGCACACGCGCAAAGTTCCCGTTTCCGACGATGTCGATCTGTCGGTCATCGCCCGCGGCACTCCGGGCTTCTCCGGGGCCGATGTGGCCAACCTGGTGAACGAGGCTGCTCTGTGGGCCGCGCGCCAGAACCGCAAATTCGTCACCATGGCCGATTTCGAAATGTCCAAGGACAAAGTGCTCATGGGCGTCGAGCGCAAGTCCATGATCCTGTCCGACGAGGAAAAGAAGAACACCGCGTATCATGAGGCTGGCCACGCGCTGGTCGCCGCCATGACTCCCGGCGCCGACCCGCTGCACAAGGTCACCATTATTCCGCGCGGTATGGCTTTGGGCGTCACTATGCAGTTGCCCATCGACGACAAGCATACTTACACCAAGGAATTCCTCGAGTCGCAGCTCGCCGTGCTCATGGGTGGACGCGCCGCGGAGGAAATTTTCCTGAACCACGTCACCACCGGCGCCGGGAACGACATCGAGCGCGCCACCGAAATCGCGCGCCAGATGGTATGCGAGTGGGGCATGAGCCAGCTCGGCCCGCTTACATTCGGCAAGAAGGAAGAGCAGATATTCCTCGGCCGCGAAATCGCGCAGCATCGCGACTACTCCGAAGACACCGCCATCAAGATCGACGGTGAAGTTCGCAGCATCATCAACCACGGCTACACGCGCGCCCGCAACATTCTTGAAACCTATCGCGACGCGCTCGAGCGCGTGGCCCAGGCGCTTCTTGATCGCGAAGTGCTCGATGCCACCGAGCTCAAGCTCTTGATCGAAGGCAAGCCGCTTCCCGAGAAGCTGCCGCCGCCTCCGCCGGCCGCTCCTCCGGTCCCGGCCAAGGAGCCGCAGCTTACGCTACGTCCTGAGCCACGTCCGATCCCGGGCATGGCCAAGGGCGAAAAACCCGCCCCAGCCTGATTCGGTTTACTGCGCACCCTGAGCGGTCGCGCTTCGTTTTCTGCTGTTTTGTTTTTAAAAGGGCGCTTCTCACGAGGCGCCCTCTTTTTTTGGCGCCGTCGTGTCGCTTTTGAAGGGCGTCTCGTCCGAGGCGCCCTTTCGTTTTGCCCCCTGAATTTACGCCATCATCCTGAGCGAGCGTTACGCGCGATCCGGCCAGGATCGCGCACGAGCCGAACTATCCCTCTCAGAAGATGATGCGCGAGCCGCGAAAAGGTGTAATATCCCCGAAACCTCAGCAAGCATATGAGAGGAAACCAGGAGGAACGCCCATGGGTATACGGGGTAGAAGGATGGTTGTGGGAGCAATGGTGTGCGGTGCGGTGGCGCTGGTCACGTTGGCGCTGTTCCCGCGCAACAAGAAGGTGGTGGCAGCGGGAAACGAGTCAGGGCAGTGGGTGGATCCGGCCAACCCGAGCGACGAATTAACCGACGGGCCGTATAAGGTAGACGCGAACTGGCCCAAGCCGCTTGCGGAATTGTGGCCGGAAGAAAAGGGCTGGACTTGGGGCGCGGTGCAGGGCATCTTCGCGCAGAATCCAGACCGGATTTTCGTGGCCATGCGCGGCGAGCTTCCGGATGTGAGCCACATCAAGCCGACGTTCGTGGAAGTGACCACGGACTACGGCATCAAGGCACACCTGCAGATTCCCGTGGTGGGACTCTATCCGCGGAACGCATCGGTAGGCCAGTACGCGAGCCCCGGCGAAGCGGGCGACGATTACAAAGGCATCGAGGGCAAGGATTACAAGTGGAAGCACATCATCACGGTCTTCGACAGCAAGGGCAACGTGAAAGAGGCCTGGACGCAGTGGGATTCGCTGTTCAAGCCGGATAATGCCAACGTCCTTTCGCAAGGGCGTGTGCACAAGATTCTGATCAACCCGTATGATCCGGAAAAGCGCGTCTGGGCCATCGACGACGGCCACCAGGTGATCCGGATATTCAGCAACGACGGCAAGAAACTGCTGCAGACCATCGGCACCCTGAACACCACCACCGCGCGGAACGCGACGAAGACCGGCAATACGCTGAAACCGTCATTCACAACCAAGGTCGGTCCGGACAGCGAAACCTTCGGGCGACAAACCGATATCGCGTGGCTGCCGGACGGCACGTTCTTCGTGACGGACGGATATGAAGAGACCCGCGTGGTCAAATTCGACAAAAACGGCAAGTTTATCAAAGCCTGGGGACAGCCCGGCAATAATGGCCACGAGACTCGGCCCGGTTATTTCAACACGGTGCACGGCATCGCTATCGACAACCAGCGACGGCTGTATGTCAACGACCGCACCAACCGGCGAATCCAAATCTTCGATGAGAACGGGAAATTCCTGAATCAGTGGTATCTCGGAGACGGACCGACCGCCACGTATCACATCTACATGACGGCGGACCAGCATCTGTGGGCTTCCGACGGTCACGGGAATTTCAAGTTCTACAAGTACGATCTAAATGGCAAGCTGCTGTACACCTGGGGCACGCAGACTCCCTCGCCGGGCGGACTCTGGGGCACTCATCAGTTCAGCGTGGACCAGGATGGAAACCTCTACACCGCTGAAGTGTGGGGCGGACGTCCGCAGAAGTTCGTGCCGCGCAAGGGCGCGGATCCGAACTTGCTGATCGGCCAGCCGGTTCGCGCGGCCTGGAAACAGTAAGCAGGGCACGAAAGCGAAGCGCGCTGAGTGGAAGAGCGCAAACTACAAAAGGCCGGGAGAAGAATTCTCCCGGTCTTTTCATTTAATGGGAGTCATTGCCGGAAGCGGACCCGAAAGGTAACATGATCTCAGAGGATTCCATGACGACCGAGCGGATTGTCATCGACCCGGCAATCCTGATGGGTAAGCCTGTAATTCGCGGAACTCGAATCACCGTCGAACTGATCCTGCGCAGGCTTGCCGAAGGCGCTACAGAGCCCGAGTTGGTTGAAGATTATCCGTCCCTCACAACGGACGATATTCGGGCAGCGGTGGCGTATGGCGCGGCAAGCGTGGCTCATGAAGAAGTTGTGCTCCTGCCTGATCTACCTCCCCAAACGAAATCCTGAAATATGGAATTTGTGGCCGACGAAAGTTGCGCCGCGCCAGTGATCCGGGCACTGCGAGAAGCCGCTCATGACGTGCTGGCCATATCCGAAACAGCTAGAGGCGCAACAGACGAGCACGTGCTGAAATACGCTCTCGATCAGAATCGGGTGCTCATCACCGAAGACCGCGATTTTGGCCAACTCGTTTTTGCGCGTGGCAATCCGACGGCCGGAGTCATTTTGGTAAGGATCCCCAATTTCGCTCGGCGCTCCAAGCCTGTGACTGTAGTTCAAGCAGTGACGAAGCTCGGCTCGCGACTGAACAAAGCCTTCACTGTGGTGGAGGCTGGACGAGTACGCATAAGCGCCAGGCCCGAACTTTGAGCCGCGTAAAACGACAAATTACTTGTCGCGGCCGAAGGCGATGCGATGCGCTTCGGGGCCGAGCCCGATGACGAACATGGCCACGATCATCGCGATGCCGGTAAAGGTGCCCATCACCGCCGCGTAGCTGAAGCGGTGGCTCAAGCTGGCCTCGATGTACGGTGCTGTCGCGGCGATCAGCACTCCCACCTGATACGAAAAGCCGGGCAAAAATCCGCGCATGCGGTCTGGCGAAAGCTCGTTGATGTGCGCCGGCACCACACCCCAGGCGCCCTGCACCATGAATTGCATCAGGAACGCGCCAAGCGCGATGAGCGCGACTCCAGGCGAAAACATCCACAAAGGAATCACGATCAGCCCGCCGATCGCTGCGCGCACCATGGCTTTGCGCCGGCCAACATGATCGGAATACAAGCCAAACAGCGCGCCGCCGGTAATCGCGCCAAGCATGGAAATGACGCTAACGATGGCGGTGATGCGCGGATTGTAATGGCGCCCCTGCTGCAGAAACGTGGGATACAGATCCTGTGTGCCGTGTGAAAGAAAATTCATCATGGCCATGAGCGCGACGAGATACAGGAAGCGCTTCCAGTTTGCGGCCAACTCGCGGAAGTAATCGCCCCAGCCCTTGTGCTTCGCGGCCGCGACTTTCCAGGCTTCGCTTTCCTTCACGCGCGTAAGGATCAAAAGCGTCAGCAGCGCGGGAATCACGCCGATGAAAAACATGGGCCGCCAGCCCCAGCGCGGAAACACCGTCCAGAAGGCGACCGCAGCGAGCAAGTTTCCGAGCGCATAGCCTTCCTGCAAAATTCCGGAGAGAATCCCCCGCGATTTCGCTGAAGCGGATTCGAGCGCAAGAGACGCGCCAACGCCCCAGGCCCCGCCCATACCAATGCCGTAGAGCAACCGCAGAATAAAAAAAGTGCGGTAGGTGGGTGCGAGTCCGGAAGCTATTTCCATCACGGAATAAAAAAGGATGTCGCACATCAGCGGGATGCGCCGGCCGTAACGATCCGCCATCAGGCCAAAAAAAAACGCGCCGACCGGGCGCATCACCAGGCTCGCGGTAAGCGTGAGCGCGATGGCGGAGATGGGCCGGTTGAAATCGTGCGCGACCCTCGCCAAAACATAGGTAAGAATGAAAAAGTCGAAGGCGTCGAAAGTCCAGGCAGAAAATCCGGCGAGAAATGCGTTGCGGGAATTAGCGCGATCGATGTTGCTTTCGGCTGCGGTTGGATTTGCGCTCATGCAGACTTTGGGATTTTAGCAGACTTGGGATTGGCGCTGGCGGATTCGGGCGAGAGAATGGCGTCGGCTACACGCGCTACTTGAACCATCTCGGCCACGTCATGCACTCGAACGATATGCGCGCCGTTCAGAATGCAGGCGGCAACCGTGGCGGCGGTGCCGAAGACGCGCTCCGGCGCGGGGCGGCCACCGACCATGCGGCCGATGAATTTCTTGCGCGAGGTTCCCACGAGCAGCGGAAACCCAAGGCGCGCGAATTCGCTGAGGCGCGCGATCAGTTCATAATCCTGCGCGTAGCTTTTGCCGAAGCCGATGCCGGGGTCGAGAATGATTCGCGATCGAGGGATTCGCGCTTTTGCCGCGACAGCTTCACAGCGGCGAAGGCCTTGCGTTACGTCCTGCATAACATTGCGCGCGAAAGGCTTTTTTTGCATGGTGCGCGGCTCGCCGTGCATGTGCATTAGGATGATGGTCAGCTTGGCCCAGCGCGCCACTTCGGCTAATCGAGGATCGGCCCGCAAGCCGGTGACATCATTGATGATTTCCGCGCCCGCACGCGCCGCCATTTCGGCAACTTGCGAGTCGCTGGTGTCGATGGAGATTGGAATTTTCAGCTTGCCGCGCAATTTTTCGAGCACGGGCAGAATGCGGTCGATCTGTTCGGCGGCCGGGGTGGGTTCGGAACCCGGACGCGTGGATTCGCCTCCGATATCGATGATGTCGGCGCCGTCCTGTTCGATTTGCAGCGCCCGCGAAACCGCCGCGGAGGGATTGAGGAACACACCGCCGTCGGAGAAGCTGTCTGGAGTTACGTTGAGGATGCCCATGACCAGCGTGCGCTGGCCGAGCGTCAGTGTGCGCGAAGGTAGCTTTAGATGAAAAATTTTGCGGCGGACCATTTTCCCCGACTATTCGAACACACTCAGTCACAGATTGGTTCGCGTATCACGACCGGAGACAACAAAATGGGGCTCGTCGGCGCCCGGCGCAAAGAGCCTCCAATGCTCGCCGAGTAGAGAATCGTCCGGAAAT
>DASZMG010000045.1:0-3015 GCA_035551975.1 Candidatus Acidiferrales bacterium
TGGAAAGTACCAGGCGGCCGGATTGCGCCGCTTTCAACGCGATTTCGGCGGTTTCTTTGTCGCGGAGTTCATCGATCATGATCACGTTCGGGTCCTGCTTCAGGGCCGAACGCACCGAAGCCGCGAACGTGAGCCCCGCCTTGGTATTCACCTGCACCTGATTCACCCCGAGAACGTTGAACTTTACGGGGTCTTCGACGGTGATGATGTTGATCGACGGTTTGTGCAGCGAATTCAGCGCGTAATAGAGCGTGGTGCTTTTTCCCGAGCCGCTCGGTCCGGTGACCAGAACGAGCCCCTGGGGAAGTCCGAGCATCTGCTGGAAGCTTTCGGCGATTTCTTTTGGGAAGCCGAGCGAAGCGGGCTCGCGCAAGAGCATGTCCGCTTCAAGCATGTGCATCACGACTTTCTCGCCATACTGCGTGGGCATCGTGGAAACGCGCAGATCGAGCGAACGGCCGGCAATTTTCACCAGGAAGCGGCCGTCCTGCGGGCCGCGGCGCTCGGCAATGTCCATGTCCGAGAGAATCTTGAGGCGGGAAATGACCGAGCTTTGCATGGAGCGCGGAATACGCTGGTAGTCGCGCAACATGCCATCGATGCGGAAACGCACGACGCTGTCGGCGGTTTGCGGCTCAATGTGAATGTCCGTGGCGCTCTTTTTCGCGGCGGTAGTGATGAGCGAAGCCACCAGGCGCACCGCGGGCGTGGCCTTCTGTAGCAGGTCCGACTGGATTTCGTGGGTGACGTTTTGCGTTCCGTTGTGCGTGGCGTTGATGTTACGCCGCAGCGAGCTGCCGGAAACGAATTCCACGCCGGAATCGCCCGCGGCAGAGGAGTCGTCCGCGCCACCCTCGGCGTTTTCCGCGCTTTCTTCGCTACCGTAAAACTTGTCGATGGCTGCCAGGATTTCTTCGCGGAATCCAAAATGAGGAACCAGTTCCATGCCCAGGGAGAAGCGCAGCTCGTCGATTACCTGCAAGTCTTGCGGTTCGGCGATGACCAGCGCCAACTTCGTATCGCCTTCCATTTCGATGGGCAGAGCGCAGCAGCGCCTGGCCAGCGCCTGGGGAATCAGGCTCAGGATCGCCGAATCGATTTTGCGCAGCTTGCCGCAGTCGGTGTAGGGAACGCGGGTTACTTCGGTGAGCGCGGAGGTGAGGTCGTTTTTGGAAACGAGCTTGCGCTTGAGCAGCAGCTCGCCCAGATGCATCAGGCTGCCCTGATTATCGCGGTCCTGACCTTGCTCCTGGCTTTCGATCACGCGTGTGAGATCGTCCGAGGATATCTGCCCTCGTTCGCGCAAAACTTCGCCGAGCCGCTTCTTTTTCATTGCGTCAGAATTGCTCCTCGAAAGTGACGACCCAAGCTGGATTCCACATTTAGGGAAGGGGCTGGTGGCGCTTTAGAACAGCACCGGATTGCTATAGATGGCGGCAGCCTCGGCTTCCGACAAGATTCCTTTGGCCCTCAAAACTTGAACAAGGCGCACGAGGGCTTCGCGATCCGATCCATGCGGCAGGCCCGGGTTCTGCGTTTCGGACGCTTGCGCGGATTCCTCGGCTTGCTGGTGCTGCACGACTTCTTCGCCGAGCCATCCGCCGAGCGCCTTGAGCTGGTCCGGGCGCAGCGGATCGAAGGCAATGCCCATGCCCAGGCCGGACTGCGAATAGACCACCAGGCCAGTAGCGTCAAAGCGCGTCTGACCTTCGCGAATGCTAACGCGCACTTTCACGCCGGCTTCAAAGGGAGTGAGCGTATCGACAAAGCAACCGCCGGGGCCCAGATCGGTAGTGCGGGTGGAAAAGCGTGTGCCGGAGGCGACATCAACCACATCGGCTGCGGCGATGAAAGGATGGCGATTCGAGCTACGGCGTTCGGCCGAGCTGGCGGCGGTCTTCGAAGGAGCCGGTGCGCTTTTGTTGTCGCCGCGATCGTACATACGTGTGCAATCCGCCTCGGCATGCTGCGATGACAGAACAAAGGGACAGCATGCAGCGTGTTCTAATATTGTCGGCGGGGGTGGCGGTGGTGTACAGCGCAATGCCGCGCTGTTTGCCTAAAAGGTGACCCGACCTGGCACGGGGTTTTCGGTCTGCTCGCGCTGGCCGGAGGACTAAATTCTGGCGTGTGTTCCTGGTGATGCAACGCGTGAAGCGATCCTACTTTGCGGCGGAGTCCGGTAGCGATGTTTGAAACACCGCGGACGAAATCCGCGGTCGGTGTAATCTGTTGGCGCTGCTCCCCGCCAGCACCGTCCTCACACACTCGATATCGTTACCGAAAAATTTAGGCGGGGAGGAAACGGAGAGGGTACTAGCTCGGCCGGTCATCCGACTGAATTTGGCGCCCTGCGTCGCTGCCTGATAATGGAAAAACAGCAGCAGACACCTTATATCGAGCACTTTCAGCGAAGAACTTACCAGATGCTTAAATTACTACGCACGCTCGCCAAGGAACAATCCCCGGCCCGCTTCGACTCCCACGCACCCTCTCACTCGGATGCGATTCTACTGGAAGTAGACTCCGGCCGTCGTATATTCGCCGTTGAATCCGAAGACTTCGACCTTTATGCGTCCCTGCGTTACCGTTTGACCGCTGGCACACGTGAGGGTGCTAGGTACCGCGATGGTGCCCGAGGTTGCATTCGGAGCCACCAGTAGGCCGCTCGAGCACGTGATTCCCGGGCTGCCTGCAGGGCCGTCCTGAACATTTACTCCTAAGTGGACGGAGGAGATGGGAAAGGTCTGCGGCAGGGTCCAGTTTACCGTCACCGACTGTCCGGCATAGTTGGATACTGTGGCGCTGGTAGGCGAGATAATGGAACGGTACAATTTCGTGGCTGGGCACCAACAATCACAGCTTTGCGACGAAAAACTGCAGCAATACGACAGCTGTGGGCCTACAGCGGTCTCGGTTTGAAGACCTACAGCAGCGGAGAATATCGCTACGTTGCCGGACAACTCCAACGAACGAAGAGACTCACATCCATCCGCGGGCTCAATCTCAATCACA
>DASZMG010000046.1:0-9773 GCA_035551975.1 Candidatus Acidiferrales bacterium
TGGAAAAGCTCACGCTAAAGGCGCCATATCCACCCTGCCATTCGAACTTTACCCCCTGCTCACTCATCCATTTCGACGAGTTCGCTTTCAGCAAAAGCACCGCTTTCGCCAAAGCCCGGCGCATCTGGCGCGCCGCATTGCGCTTCTATGGATATAACAATCCAGCCCAAAGGTTTTCCGGGGGGCCGGGCTACCTATTATGCGGCGTGATGCGGGAAGCCCCGGAGGGGCGGACGACAGTAGCCCACAGCGCAAGCTGTGGGATGCCGTGATTGGGGAAGAGAGAGCCCCGGCGGGGCGACACCATGTTTTGTTAGTACCCTTCCAACCGCGTGTCTCAGCCGAAGAGATACTTCGGGTCATATTCGACGCGATGCATTTTCAGAATCTCTCGAAACTCATCTTCGAAACTGACCTTCCGATGATGCGCTTCCTGGCCGTGAATGTAGCGGATCGCCGCGTCGAGATTGGAAAAGCTCACGCTAAAGGCGCCATATCCACCCTGCCATTCGAACTTTACCCCCTGTTCACTCATCCATTTCGACGAGTTCGCTTTCAGCAAAAGCACCGCTTTCGCCAAAGCCAATTTGGAAGGAAGGTGAAACAGCAAATACACATGATTTTCCGTCCCACCCACCGCAAGAATCGTCATCTCGTGATTTTTGCAGATGCCGCCCAGATATGCACACAACCGGGGCAGCATTTCCTCAGGGATTGTTTTACTTCGATCCTTGGTGCTGAAAATCAGGTGGATGTGGTTTTGGGAGAAGGAATGGCTCACTGTGTCGCCCCTCCGGGGCTGTGCTCCCAGTCGCGTGCGGAAATGTTTCTTGGGTGCGGGGTTTCCTCCCTTGTAAGTCACAGTTTTAGTCGCAAAGCATGTTTGTAGATCGCCGGGTTTAGAACAACGAAAGAATCGGCGGAGCCAAGGCCACACCCCTCGCGGAATAGGTTCGTAGCCTCGCACGTCTTGCTGGACAGGCGCGCGAGTGGCAACGCCTCTCCGTTCATCGCTCCGTTCCCACTCCTTGCCACGATGCCGTTCACCGGACCTTGTTCACCGTCCTGTAGATATAACAACCGGGCCAACCAGGTTCTCCGGGAGCGGTTTCCGGGCGGTCATTGATATGGCGGACGCGGGAAGCCCCGGAGGGGCGGACGACAGTAGCCCACCGTGGAAACGGTGGGATGGCCCGGCATAGTAGTATCAAGCCCCGGAGGGGCGACAGAATTTCCCCCAGAATCTCGCGCCGGTCGCGTATCAATCTCCCCTCGACCGCGTATCAATCTCCGGCCGGCACGGAGCGCCTCTCCGATCATCACTTCCTTCCCATTCCTAGTTCACGCTCTCGCAGGTATAACAACCGGGCCGGATGGTTTTCCGGGGGAGAAATCGCTGGAAATCAAGCTGGATACTCACGATTATATACGGGGAATGTACCGCCTTCGAGAAGCGTGGCTCGTCTTTTGCTCAGCCGTATTGCTGGCTGGGCTTCTTCTCGCGCCTGTCTACTTTTGGAGAACCAGCTCCCGCCTCTCAGATATCTGGCCATACGTTCTTACCACGATTGCAGTGGCTGTGTTTCCGCTGCTGTTGGCAGGCTATGGCGGGCATCTGGCTACCCTCGCCATGGAGCCAGGATCAAAGGAGAAACGCAATGCTCTCGCAATAGTGTGGGGATTGACGGTTCTTGGCATTCTTGTGTTTGCTGTTACGCAAGCGATGCAATACCGGTCCGACAAGCAGCGCGAGAGTACGGACGCAAGTTTTCGGGCCAGCGTGCTTCAAAAACTCCAAGCTATAACCAACGAACCCGACACAAACAAAAAGAAAGAAGCTGCCAAGGATCTGCGGAAAAGCGTTGAACCGCGTATTGCGCCACTGCAGACCTACGGAAATCTACGAGCACGATGCGAGGGGCTGACTACGCAAATCTCGCAGTCCCTCGCCCAACGACAGCAAAAAGCATTAGATATGGACACGAGCCACAGGTCGGTATCTCGAAGTGAGCTCGATACATGGTCAGCAAGTACGGACTTGATATTTAGAAATCGCCACCTTGCCACCTTGCTTTCGCTTCACGATGAGCTAAAAAATCTTCATATCAGCGACCCGAAGCTGGATGAAATTTTAGAACGAATAGCTGTAAACGACCGTGACCCGAGACTGTCGGATAACCCAAAATGGATCAATTTCGGCGAGATGGAAAGCATTGAAAGAAGCTTAAGCTTTTTATGTAAAGAAATTCCTGACCGCTAACATAGCCATAATCGATGCAGTTTTATAGCGGTCGACCGTCATAGCGAGAGCGAATGTGGCCATTCGCCCTTTCGGCCACGGCGAAACCTTTTGCCAGCCATTCGTCTCTAGCGTACTAGTCCTGTACCTTTTCTGTACTTTTCTTCGCTTCCCAAAATGCTACCGTCCGCTGGAGGTATGCATAGAAAATGGAAGCGAAAAGAAGATCAAACCAAAAAGAAATCCAGCCGCGCCGAGCACACGCATCATCCATCCCCATTCCACGCAACGCCACGCCCGAAGAACAACTGGCCCTGAAAACCCTCGCCCGCCTCAATGGCGCCCTTGAACAATTGGGCCTTCCCACGGTCGTTCCGCCCGGCGAGCGAAAGGCTCGACGCCGCGCTCGCCGGCGGCGCCCCGCTCGCAAGCCGCCTCGCCCACCCGCCGACGCTTCAAGACTCGCTCACGAAGCCCATTGCTCCATCTGCTCCCACGACCTTTGCGCCGAAATAGAACAGGAATTTGTCCATTGGGAGAGCCCGCGCAACATCGCCGAAGACTACAAAGTGCCGCTGCGCGCCGTTTATCGCCATGCTAACGCTCTCAATCTTTTCGCCATTCGCGACAGCAACTTGCGTTTCGCCCTGGGACGTACCATCGAACGCACCGAACGGATGCACACCACTCCCGAATGCATTCTCCGCGCCGTTCAATACTTCGCCAAAATCAACACTCGCGGACAGTGGGTCGAGCCGCCCAAGCACCTCATCGTTTCCAAGGGCCCTCGTGTAACCTCGCAAGCGGCGCCTGAAACTTACCCGTCCCTTCCGCCCCGGCAATTCGTTCAGCGGCCTGCTTCCGCCAGAACCCAATCGCGGCCACCCGCCTCTGCCCGCCCCGCCCAGCAATCTCCTTCCAAAAAGAAACGCCACAGCAAACATCAAAGGTCCAGCGGTAGCCATCGCGCCCTTCTCACCCACAAGGACACCCGCAACGTCACCGGTGACGACACTCCCGAGGTGCCTCAGAAGGTCGCCCAGAAGGTCGCCCAGAAACTCGCTCTTCCGGAACCGGCGCAACAAGCTCTCCCTGCCGCCACCATCGCACCCGAACCGGTATTTCCAGCCCCGCCGCCGAATCTCCTGCCCAGCGCTCCACCACCGGGCCCTCCGCCGCTCTCCGAATTCGTCCCCCGCCGCCCCGATCCGCCCTTCATCTACGACCTTCCGGGTGCGGTTCGTCGATGATCCCGGCTCTCATTTCCAAGACCCACGCGCTTGTCGATTTCCGGCTCGCTTGGCCCATGAAAAACCTTTCGCCTACTCGACACGCTGCGCCGAGTAATTTTCTTCGCAAACGAATGAAAATAATCAAAGTCGCCGCATGCTACTCGACACTGCAAAAGGCGAACAAACCCGCCGCGTGCCGTTGTTTTTATTTTGCGGTGTCATCCCGAAGCGAGCGCCTTTCAGCGAGTCGAGGGATCTCTCTTCGCGTTCCAATTTCGCCGCGAATGATTTGCAAATGCTCTCGCCATGCATCATCATGTTTAACTTTGTGCCGCACAGCGCGCCGCGTGGAACGCGCGCAGACACGACTGCCGGCGTCACGAATCGTTCAAATACAAGACCAAGGGGGAAATGAATGCGCAGGCCGGTTAGTATTGCTCCGCCGAAGGGAAAACTCGGAGTGCTCACTCCGGGAATGGGAGCGGTGAGCACCACGCTGATGGCGGGCGTGGAACTGGTGCGGCAAGGCGCGTCGCTGCCGGTGGGATCGCTCACGCAGATGGGCACCATCCGCCTGGGGCGGCGCACCGAGAACCGCGTCCCGAAGATCAAAGAGTTTGTGAAGCTGGCGGAGCTGAAGGACCTGGTGTTTGGCGGCTGGGACATCTACACCGACAGCGCGTACCAGGCCGCGGCCAAAGCGGGCGTGCTCGAATCGAAAGACCTCGACAAGGCCAAAAAATTTCTGAGCGGCATCAAGCCGATGAAGGCGGCGTTCGACCAGAACTACGTGAAGAACCTGAGCGGCACGAACGTGAAGAAGGGCAAAACCAAGTTCGACCTGGCCGAGCAGATCCGCCAGGACATCCGCGACTTCAAAAAGAAGAACAAGCTCGACCGGCTGGTGATGGTGTGGTGCGGCTCGACCGAAGTGTTCATGAAGGCGCAGGACGTACACAAGGATCTGGCCTCGTTCGAGAAGGCCATGAAGGCGAACCATGCGGCGATTGCGCCGTCGATGCTCTATGCGTATGCGGCTATTGCCGAAGAAGTGCCGTACGCGAACGGCGCGCCGAACCTGACCGTGGACATCCCGGCGCTGGAGCAGTTTGCGAAGGACAAGCAGGTGCCGGTGGGCGGCAAGGATTTCAAAACCGGGCAGACGCTGCTGAAGACGGTGCTCTCGCCGGCGCTGAAGGCGCGCATGCTGGGGCTGAACGGCTGGTTCTCGACGAACATTCTGGGCAATCGCGACGGCGAAGTGCTCGACGATCCCGGCTCATTCAAGACGAAGGAAGAATCGAAGCTCGGCGCGCTGGAATATGTTTTGCAGCCGAAGGTGTATCCCGAGCTGTACGGAAATTTCTACCACAAGGTGCGCATCAATTATTATCCGCCGCGCGGGGACAACAAAGAGGGCTGGGACAACATCGACATTTTCGGCTGGCTGGGCTACCCCATGCAGATCAAGGTGGACTTCCTGTGCCGCGATTCGATTCTGGCGGCGCCCATCGTGCTGGACCTGGCGCTGTTTATGGACCTGGCCAAGCGCGCGGGCATGCGCGGCATCCAGGAATGGCTGAGCTTCTATTTCAAGTCGCCGATGTGCGCGCCGGAGCTGTATCCCGAGCACGATTTGTTCATTCAGTCGATGAAGCTGAAGAACACGCTGCGCTGGATGATGGGCGAGGAGTTGATTACGCACCTCGGCGCGGAGTATTACGACTAAAGCGACGCGCCAAATTGGCGGTTGCCGCGTGGCGCCGGATGGCGACAGGATGAGTCGAAACGGAGCGGCGAATGTTCCCATCGACAGCATTCACGAAACTAGCGGGCGTTGAGTATCCCATTCTCGGCGCGCCGATGGCCGGCGCATCCACCGCGGATCTGACAGTGGCCATTTCCGAGGCGGGCGGCATGGGCCCGCTGCCAGCGGCCGCGCTGTCGCCGGATGCGATCCGCAATGAAGTTGCGGCGGTTCGCAAGCGGACCAGCAAACCATTCAACATAAATTTGTTCGTGCTGGGCCAGCCGAAGGCCGATCCGCACCAAGTGGCGCGCGCGCTGGAATTGCTTGCGCCGATTCGCGAAGAACTCGGTTTGCCACCGGGAACGCCACTCGAAAAATATTGTCCGGACAATGCCGCTCAAATGGAGGCGGTGCTCGAAGCGCGCCCCGCGATGGCAAGTTTTACGTTCGGCATCTTAAGCAAGGAACGGGTCGCGTCGTTCAAGGCGCGCGGAATTCTGGTGATGGGCACCGCGACCACCGTCGCCGAAGCGCGCGCGTGGGAAGCGGTGGGCGCGGATATGATTTGCGCGCAAGGTTCGGAAGCGGGAGCGCATCGCGGCACGTTCTTGGGCGATGCCGAGCAAGCGCTCGTGGGCACGATGGCGCTGGTACCGCAGATGGTGGATGCGGTGCGCATCCCCGTGATTGCCGCTGGCGGAATCATGGACGGGCGCGGCATTGCCGCGGCGCTGATGCTCGGAGCGGCGGGCGTGCAGATGGGCACCGCGTTTCTGAGTTCGCCGGAGTCTGGAATTTCGCAGGCTTGGCGCGACGCGCTGCGCGGCGCGAAAGACGATTCGACGCGGGTGAGCCGCATCTATTCCGGGCGCCACGCGCGCGGAATCGTAAATGAATTCATGCGCAAGCTCACGCCGGTGGTGAACGATGTTCCGCCCTACCCGATTCAAAACGCGCTGACGCAGCCGATCCGCCAGGCCGCGGCGAAAGCCGGACGCGGCGAATATCTGTCGCTGTGGGCGGGACAAGCGGCGGCGATGAGCCGAGGCTTGCCCGCGGCGGAATTGTTCGCGGCGCTGGTGCGTGAAACGCACGATGTGCTGAGCCGCGGAGACGGGCCTCCTCATCCCATCTGCGTAGTTTGAATGTATAGGTCGATGGAGGAGCAGCTTCGGTGTACAAGTGCTGAACTCAGCGAGGGCGCTGATTCAGAGACACCAAAGGAGGCTCCCCATGCAGGGTATGTATTACATCGGACTGGACGTTCACAAGAGGACCATCAGCTACTGCGTGAAGGACGTGACGGGCAAGATTTTTCGTGAAGGTACGATGCCTGCCACGCGTTTAGACATGGACGGGTGGATGAAAACTCTGCCACAACCGTGGACCGCAGCGATGGAAGCGACCGTTTTTACTGGCTGGATCTACGATTACCTGCGGCCTCACGCCGCCGCACTGAAAGTGGCCCATCCTCTAATGCTGCGGGCGATTGCGGCAGCGAAAAAGAAGAACGACCGCATCGACGCCAGCAAGATTTCTGACTGCCTGCGATGTGATTTCCTGCCGGAATGCTACATGGCCTCGACCGCCATTCGCGAGCGGCGGCGAACGCTGCGTTATCGCAACCCGCTGGTCCGGCAAATGGTGCAGATGAAAAACAAGATTGCCGTGCTGCTGATGGAAGCGGGCGTGAGCTACAACAAGCAGAGGCTGCACAAGGCCGTTACCGTCCATGTGCAGTACTAGCCGGGGCTGCGCCCTATTCGACGCAAAATAAATTTGTGTTAACTAGCGTGACGACTGTCCTAGCGAGATTGTCGCGCGTGATCCAGACAGTAATTATCAGGGCTTGCGAAAGAGCATTTCGATCAGCACTGATCGCCAACGAGTGGCAAGTCTCGATAAGTCGGGCAACTGGAGAAATGAAGCACTGGAAACACACATCTTTGGTTTCAACGGCCTGTTATTTCGACGCTACTAAAACCGTATTGAAATATGTGCCCCGCGGTGAGCAGGCACTGGAGCGATCAATTTTGCAGGGAGGTGCGGTGCATGAGAAAACCGGCTCAGCTGATATTGAAGGCTCTAACGATGGTTATTGTGCTCGTTGTTCTAGGCATCGTAGCCCTGAATGTTTACTTGGTGAGTCGACCCGCTGGAAAGACAATCAAGGCGGCCGGGATCATCTCGATTCCCACGCCGTTCAAGATTGGGCGGCCATTTATTGACTACATGACGATCGACGGCGAGCGGCTCTACGCAGGGTATGCCAGTCACGGAATGGTTGGAGTGATCAATACCGCCACGAATCAGGCGCTGTCGGGGGTCGGAAGTCTCGGCCGTGTGCACGGTGTTGCCATTGTTCCCGATCTCAAGCTCGGTTTCGCCAGTTCGAGCGGCGATAATAAAGTGGATGTCTTCGAACTTGAAACCAACAAGCTCGTGAAGGAAATTCCGGCGGGTGACGATCCCGACGCCATCATCTACGATGAGAAAGCGCGCCTGGTTTACGCCGGAAATCACAATGGGAAGACGGCGACGCTGATCGATCCCGCCACACTCAGGGTTGTCGCCACCATCTCACTTGGCGGAGAACCGGAGTACCCTCAGGCCGATCCCGATACCGGTGTCATCTACCAGAACCTTGAAGATACGAATGAACTGGTGGTGGTCGATCCGCAGATGCAGGCCGTGGTGAAGCGTTTCAGCCTCGGTCCCGGAACCCGACCCACGGGCCTGGCCCTTGATGTGGCGAATCATCGGCTGTTTAGCACATGCAGTGGCAAGCTGATCGTGCTCAATACCAACACGGGAGCGGTCGTGGGAGTTCTGCCGATTGGCGCCGGCACGGATGGCGCTGGCTACGACCCCGCACTGAAGCGGGTCTATACAGCCAATGGCGTGGGCAGCATGACGGTGATCCAGCAGGATTCGGCAGACAAATATCACGTGCTGGAGAACGCTCCGACTCACTTTGGGGGGCATTCAGTGACAATAAACCCAGCAACCCATCGCATCTACGTGGCCTACTTCGGATCCATCGCAGCCTATGATCCCATTCCATAGTTCGATATGCTGCGCACGCGGCCCTTCTTCCTCGGCGTTGCGGGCTCACTCCCGGCAGACGATGCTCTTGAGCTTCGCGGCCGTTACCACGGTCATTGCGTTCAAGCAGTCACTAGCTCATGCCAAACTGTGCGTAAGGCCCCATCTGGTCGGATTCCCGTCCATTGAAGTAAAACTTCATTTGTACGAGTACGGCGTTTCTCAGGAGTTGGGCCAGCAATCTTGAGTGCCCGTCCTTGCGCGCATCGGAATGCCCGCGAACCAAGCATCAAACACAGCGTCGTTTTCTATGATCAGGGGAATCCGCAACTCTTTCGACTGACCACCACGCGGAACCAATACCAATTGAGTAAAGGCTCCATATCTGTTGCCAGAGACGAAGCGCCTTTCCTTGATTTCTGAACGCATTAGTCGGCGTGTCGAGAAGAGCCGTTGCGATTCAATGGCGTCGGGTTGCAGAGTCACCTTGAATCGCCGCGCCCAGAGCATCAAACAGATTCCGCCGAGCGGCAAAGGAAGCAACCACAGATTCGACGGATTATCGGATATCGATATCCCTCTCCCAGACACCGACAGAATCATATAAGGGAGCCCGACGCCGACTGCGATTCCTAGAGCAGTAAAAAATAGGCTCCAGACCAAGGAGATTGGATAGGTGCGCGGATAGCAGGAAGAATCGAATGTAATATATTGCGCGGAAGCGGCATCACCATTCAAGGGCGGCGCAGAGAGTACTACGGCCTTTCCGTTTCCGTCAAACAATAGACCCCGAGAGACGGGATTCTTCAATCAGACATAGAGTACTGGGCGCGGTGCAGATCGCGCCGGTGATGCATGTCATCGCCACTGCGGCCACCCCAGCGGTATGGGTGAATAAAACGGAGTGATAGAACAAGCAGCCAGTGTTTGACAGGCGCGGCTATTGGTCCGAAGGAAAAATGCGATAGAGCGTGGGCTTGGAACCACGGTGCGCAGGATTCACGATAATCCAGATGAGAACAAAAATACCCAAGAAAGCCGCAACGTACATTGCTGCAAGCGCATGTCCCGCAGAATAAGCAAAGCAAATTGCGGCGGCGTATGGAATGAGAACAACCAGAATCCTCTTTCGAGGCGGATGTTGTGGGTGCTCCCCCATGCCGCAAATTGTAGCGCAAGAGGAAAACCCCGGCGATCCACTGCGGAAACATGTTAGGCACTTTATAACCCCATGGTTAGTCAGTTCACTGCCAGAAGCTAGTACACTTTTCACTGAGCGCATCTAATGTAAGCCGCATCGGAGATACCCTCAAACGTTTCAGCCGGGCCTTGGTTATATCAGACGTTTGACAGCGATCACCTGTTTCGTGACGCAAAGTCCTGAATAGTTTGAATGTATAGGTCGATGGAGGAGCAGCTTCGGTGTACAAGAGCTGAACTCAGCGAGGGCGCTGATTCAGAGACACCAAAGGAGGCTCCCCATGCAGGGTATGTATTACATCGGACT
>DASZMG010000047.1:0-13486 GCA_035551975.1 Candidatus Acidiferrales bacterium
TGCCTTTCATCAGCGCCTCAGCGCCGCGGGCAAACCTAAAAAAGCAATTCGCATCGCCCTGGCTCACAAACTTCTGGTTCGACTCAATGCAAAAGCACGCGAGGTGCGCATACGCTTTGCGACGCAGAATGTTTGTCAAACTGCTTGACAAAGCAGACAGTCGCTCGACTCGCTGAACATTTTTGGGTGCGCCCTCACCGGGCGAGGCTCGCTTCGGGATGACACCCTTCAAGAATACAGGGCAGCGCTTAGGCTTCGCTCACTTTGTTCGCTCAGGACTCCAACCTCATCGGGTTGTCAGCTTCGGGATGAGCGTGAAGAAAAAAACAAGCGGCGACATTGTGATAGGATGGCGCCAATCTGACGCGAGGAGTTTGCCATGCCACGAATTCATTTAACAGCGCTGTTCGCCCTGCTGGCCGCCACATTTCTGGCGGTTGGCTTGTCAACGCCCCGGCACGCAAGCGCCGCGGATGACGCCGGCATCAAGACGCTGATCGACCAATTTACCTCCGCGTTCAACGGCCACGACTCGCACGCGGTGGCCATGTGCTTCACCGACGACGCCGACTTCATCAATGTGCAGCAGGCTGATTCACGCGGGCGCAAAGGCATCGAGGAGCATTTCGTGCCGCTGTTTTCCGGGCGGCTCAAGAATGCGCATCGCACCTACACGCTGAAAAACATCCGGTCCATCACGCCGGATGTCGCCACGGTAACCATGGACTACGTATTGGATGACACAACGGGCGCAAATGGAGAGACCGTGCCGCCACGCAAGGGCTTGTACGACTGGACTGTAGTGCGGCAGAACGGCAAATGGCTGATCAGCGTGGCGCACGAGTCGGAACTGGCAGCCGCGCCGGCAATGGTTCCGGCGCGATAAATTGCGCGGCATTTACTTCGGAACGTCAAATGCAGATCCTCGACTTCTTTACGGGCCCCCAACCGGGGCGCGCGAGAGTGCGCCGAAGAGAGTTCCTTCGCTTCCCGCTGCTACGCTCAGGACTCCGACCCTCATCGGGTCGTCGACTTCTTTTCCGTAAGCTCGCGGTAAAGCATCTCCGTGAAGCGGTCGGAAGTGATCCGCGCCGAGTATTTTTCGTATCCCGCCAGGATCTTCTCCTGCTTCATCTGCTCGACTGTTTTTCCGGCGGCAATTCCCTTCTCCACTCGCGCGCGGCAATCCCTCAGCATATCGGCGAAAGATTTAATGTCGGCGACGGTCATTGGCGTGGGGCCGTGGCCGGGAATGACCTTCGTATCCGGCGGATACGTCTCCATGATGTTGTCGAGGGCCGCGATGATGCCCTCCACGCTGCCGCCATTGTCCTGGTCGACCAGAGGAAAGCCGTCGGTGCGATAGTTATCGCCGGTGTCGATCACGTGCGAGTTCGCGAAATAGACCACCGTGTCGCCGTCGGTGTGCGCATTCGGGTAGTGGACGAGCTTCACCGGCTCGCCATTGAAGAAAATGGTGGTGTGGTCGTCGTAAAGGACCGTGGGCAGGTCGTCCTTGGGGAACGGCGGATATTTCACGCCATCGCGTACCGTGCCGGACGCCAGAATACGCCGGACATTTTCCTGCGCCACGATGATCGCTCCCGCCCGGGTAAAGTTTTCGTTGCCGCTGGCGTGGTCAAGATGCCAGTGCGTGTCGATGACGAAGCGCAGCGGCTTGTCGCTCAGCTTGTGCAGCGCCGCTTCGATTCTGTCGAAGAGTGGCGGGTATTCGGTATCAACCATGAGCACGCCGTCATCGCCGGCGCTGACTGCGATGTTGCCGCCCGCACCCACCAGCATGTAAACATTCCCGGCGACCTTCTGCGTTTCCACCTGCACCTTGCTGAAATCGGGCAGCGGCGGCGGCGCCTGCTGGGCGTTCACCTGTCGAACATTCACCTGGGTGCACACTGCGGCGAGCAGTAACGGCGATAAGAAGACAAATAACCTGCGCACACTTCCCTCCTCACAGAAGAACTGTCGCTGAGAATTCTACTCGAAAACGAAAGCGGAAGAAAAATTGGCGGCTGTGCCAAAGCGCAGAGAGGCATTGGCAAAAAGCCCGAGCCCGGGCGGGTCGGGACTGCGGTTACTTGTTGCGCGGTGCGTCTTTTATTGCCGCGGTGCGACTAGGGGGTCCGCGACGAAGTGTACGCGGCGATGTCCACCATATCGCTCACGGTGAGTTTCTCGACCACCGGCTTCATCAGCGCGCTCCACGAACCGTGCCGCGTGCCATTCTGAATGTCGACAAGCTGGCGAATGATGTAGCTCGGCGAACGTCCCGCAATCGCGGGGACCGGGCCGAGGCCTTTGAGATCCGCGCCGTGGCAAACGCCGCACTGCGTGGTTTTGCCGCCACCCGTGGTGACCAACGCTTCGCCCTTCTTGATGCTGCCGGGCGGAACGTAGGCGACGAAACCCGAAGCGGCGTCGCGAAGCTCGGTGCGGCTCAGATCTTCCGGCGTTTCAATGATGCGATCGCCGATGGGTTCGGTGCCGCCATCCGCATTCACAACAAGCATGCTGCCGGCCACGTGAGTCTTCGGAACGGTGGATGCTTCCACGACGCGAATCCATGGCTTCAAATGCAGGCTGGAAAAATATTCCGCGGCGACTTTCACGTCCGGATCGGGCGCGGCCTTGGCAATTTCAACCATGTTGGCGGGTGGCCCCATGCGCGGCTCGGAACTTCGGCGAGCACCGCTACGGAAGTCGGCCACCTGGTGTTCGATGTATTCGGCCGGTAGTCCGGCGATGCTGGCGTTTTCCGGACGGCCAAGGCCGTTGGGCAAGTGGCAATAGCCGCAGCCGCGAAAATCGGGCTTGTGGCCGTGCGCGACGACATCCGGCATGGCCGGATGCTCATCGGGATGCCAATCGGGAACGTTGTATCCGTCGGTTGTTTGCTGAATGGTCATCGCGAACGTGCTGCCCGGCACGTGCTTCAGACTGGTGTCCTCTTTGGCAGGTCCGCTCGCCGGTGGATTAATAGGAAACGCCCACGGAGGAGGCGCGGTGACCGTCGCCGCGAGCGCTCCCGCGGCGATAACTGCTGCCGAGCCTAGGACGACCATTGCGGCAAAGTTTTTCATGCGAGCTCCTCCCCGATATCTTCTGGTTTGCGCGACGCGACTGCCTGCTCGTTCTGGTCCCACCAACTGCGCGGAGTATATTTCCGCATGTACTACGTGTCAATGCGAGCCAATGGTGTTGCCTTACCGTCGGGTGGCCCCTGAAGTGCTTTTGATGCGTTGCCGATACTACAAAGCATGAGCGGCACCCGGTCCGAACCTCGAACGGCCATGATGGCAGTGGTCGAAGTATCGTGGGAAGAATCTGACGGAACTACTCATGGCACGATCCGAGCGAAGATGGAAGACACGTCCCGCTCCGGTGCACGCATTCGGGTCAATACGGCCATCGGCGTTGGCACCACCGTTTGGGTGAAGAGGCCTTGGGAAGAAATTGCGGGCATAACGAAATACTGCCGCCGGGAAGGCCTGGATTATGTGCTGGGTATTCAAAGAATACTGGAGTGGAGGGAGCGAAAAGCAGCCCGAAGCGCTGGCGGGACGCACGAAAAGCTCGAAGACAAGGCGGATCGGATCACCGATCAACAGATGGCAAGCATGCCCAAAGAGGTACAAGCGCAAATTGGAAATGGGAAGAAAATTTCTGACGCGATGAGTCTGCCGCAAACCAAGGCTGTTCCAAATACGCGGGGTACCGCGAGCGCGCCGAAGCCGAAGGCTCCGCAGAAAATGCCTCCGCTGCCCAAATTGAATCTTCCCGCGACGCCTGTTTCAGCGCGAACGAATCGCGTGAAGAGTCATGAAAAACCGCAGGCCCCGCTGATATCGTCAGGAATTGCACAACCAACGCAATCGCTTTCACCTGACACGGGAAGGAGATGCATGTCAACGAGCTGGCTGGGAATGACGTTCCGGCGTCAAAAAGAGGAAGCCTCCAACGGAAAAGCCAACAACACCCCCGCTGTAGATAATGCATCTGCCGATGAGAATACTGCCAGGGGGCGGCCCGCTGAAAATGGCGGAGCCAACCGTACGGCGCAACTACGTGGCGATTTGCAATCCGTCGAAGATATCTACCGCGCGGCCGGGATATTGAATCCGCGAATGGGGTACAGCATTCACAAAGTGGTGGAAATGATTCATAGCGACCACATGCGCGGCCTGCCGAGCGAAGCAAAGCGCGCGGCGATCCTGATGGCGCTCGACGCGGCCAGCATTTCAGTAGAGGAAATACTGCGGGACGCCACGCAGCGCCAGGAAGCTCTCCAGACCTATGAAGCCGCGCAAAAAAAGAGCTTCGAGGAATATTGGGCGCGGAAGACCGAGGGAAACGCGCAGATTCAGGCCGAAACCGACCGCATCGTGGCGCAGAACCTCCAGCGCATTCAGCGAAACCGGGATGAAGTGTCGCGTGAAAAGGCGGAGTTCGCCAAATGGCAGTCCATGAAGCATCAGGAGGCCGAGCGCATTTCCGAAGCTGTGGGACTATGCTCGAGGCCACCCGCCGCCGAGGCCGAAGCTGGCGCAGCGCTTCCGCTCAACGAAGTGGTCGCTGGCCCCAAACCGTCGTAGTACCGCGCGGATTCAACGTTTTCGCACTTCGTCCAGGCTGCCGCGAGAAGCATTCGCTTTGCTGAAAAATCCGGCGATAGTCGTCAGTTCATCTGCATTGTAGGACGAGACGAGCTGTTCCACTCCCGCAATGACGGGCTTGTACAGCTCGAAAACCTTGCGCATTTTTGCTGGCACTGGCCGCACAATTACGCTCCGGCGATCATCGGGATTCCGTTCGCGACGCACGAAACCGGCCTTCTCCAATCGATCGAGCGCCAAGGTTACGCCGCCAGTGGTCATCCCGGTCAGGTGCGCTAGTTCTCCGGGCTTCGCCGAGCCGTGTAGGTCCAAAAGATTCAGCACCTGGTAGTCGGTGGCATTGATCCCCAGCTTGTCCGCCAGATGCTGGTTGAACAGGATGGCATTGGCGATGAAGCGCCGCATTCCCTCGATCAAGCTCAGAAATACTTTGTCCCGCGTCGTGGTTGACAATTCTTCCCGCCTATGCTCAGAATATAAGTATCTCACATATTGAGGCACATCGCAGATGCAAGCGAAAGCATACAAGGGAATGGGGATGGAAGGAACCATCGCGCGCTGGTACGCCAAGACCACGCGCAAAGACCTCGGCGAATTCAAGGCACTCGCCCGCAGGATGGCCGGCGGCTTGCCGCCAGACGCCCAGGTGCTCGAAGTCGCTCCCGGTCCGGGCTACTTTGCCATCGAACTCGCGAAACTCGGAAAGCACCACATCACGGGCTTGGACATCAGCAAGACCTTCGTCGAAATCGCCCGCAAGAACGCGCAGAAGGAAGGCGTGCAGGTGGATTTTCAGCAAGGAAACGCATCGCAAATTCCTTTTGGCGACAAAACCTTCGACCTGATCGTCTGCCGCGCGGCCTTCAAGAATTTCAGCGAGCCGGTGGAAGCGCTCAAGGAGATGCGGCGAGTGCTGAAGCCCGGGGGCAAAGCGGTGATCATCGACCTGGGGCGGGATACGCCGAAAGAAGCGATCGACTCCTATATCGACGGACTCGATGTAAATCTTTTCAACAAGGTTTTCATGAAGTGGACCTTCCGGTCGATGCTCCTGAAGCGCGCCTAAACGAAAGAAAACTTCGAGCGGCTTATCCACGAGAGCGAGTTTGAAGCGAGCCACATCGATTCAGAGCCGCTGGGATATGAAATCACGCTGAGCCGCGAGGCTTGAGCACTTGGTTGATCGCGGATGGTGCCGTAGCAGCAGAGGCGCATTTCAGCGAGCGGTAGAGTCGCCGACGGCGCGCAGGAAGGCGCGACGAAGAAACACGTGAATCAGGTGGCGCTTGTAGGCCGCACTGCCTTCGTGATCGTCGAGCAGGTCGGCGGAATCGGCGATCGCATCGGCGGGATCATCCAGCCGCTTCTCCAGTTCTGAACGCGAGCCGGTAAGCATTGCTTCCGCCTCGCGCACGCGCGCAGGAAACGGGCCAACGCAGCCGATGGCCACTCGCGCGGCAGCAAAAGTTTGCGCGTTATCGGGAGTTTCCAGCCAAAGCGCCAACCCCAGCGAAGGCCGTTCATGTATCTGGAACTTCACGTAAGCGCTGCGGTGATTCGGTTTCGCCACGGGAACCGAAACCCGCGTCAGAATTTCGCCCGGTTGCAAGTTGTTGCTGTAAGCGCCGTCGATCAGATCTTCCATTCCCAGTTCCCTGCTGCCGGTTGCGCCTTCGGCAGTGAGCCGCGCTTCCAGCGCAAGCAATAGTGTCGCAGGATCGGAGTGCGGCTCGGCAAAACACAAATTGCCGCCAATCGTGCCGGTAGCGCGCACGCGCACGTTCGCGACGTGCGACTCCAGTTCCGCCAGCACCGGTAATTTCTCAAGCACGTGCCCGGAGCGCTCCACCGCGCGATGGGTGCAGGCCGCGCCAATGTCGATGCGATCGCCGTTCGCAGCGATTGTGTCCAAGCCTGGAATCACCTTCAGGTCGACAAGATGCCGATAGTTCAGCGCCTTGTGGCGCATGGCCAACAGCAATTCGGTGCCGCCGGCGTAGAATCCGGCTTCTTCGCCAAATTCCGAGAGCATCTGCGAAGCTTCCCTCACGCTCGCAGGCTGATGAATTTCGAAGCGGCTCAGCGTCGTCATGGTTTGCTGAGCACATGAGCAGTCGAGCTATTCGACGCCGCGCTCTCTTTCTTTTCCTGCAGCGCTTTCCAGACGCGCTCGGGCGTGATCGGCAACCGCCGGATGCGCACTCCGCTGGTTTGATAAAGCGCGTTGGCAATGCATGCGCCCACGGGATTCACCGAGCCTTCTCCGCCGCCCTTCGCGCCATACGGGCCGACGCCGTCCTGATTCTGCGCCAGCTTCAAATAAATATTGCTGGCCATGTCAGAGAACCGCGGCACCCGGTATTCCAGCATGGTTCCGTTCATGAGTTGCTGGCCGTCGTAGATCAACTCCTCGAACAAGCCGACGCCCATGCCCATGGTGGCGGCGCCAAGGTCCTGGCTTTCCGTCATAGCCGGATGGATGGCGAGTCCGACATCGCCAATCGTGGCGAGCGAATCGAGACGAATTTTTCCGGTTTCCTCGTCCACATCGATCTCGACGCCGACCACTCCGATTTCCCAGAACACCGGCACGGCCTGCAAATCGCCCGCGCGCCGTAGATAGGCTCGTCCCACGATGCTGGCGCCCTGCATCTGAAAATATTCTTCGAGAATTTCCGGCCAAGTCAGGCGCTTCTCGCCATGGCGCACGCCACCGCGTTCTTCGATCAGGTCTTCTTGTGCGACGCCAAACACTTCGGCCGCCATCGTTTTGATCTGTGCGATCGCTTCGCGGCAGGCTTCGAGCACCGCGCGTCCCATCAGCGTGGTGGTGCGCGATGCGCCGGTGGAGCGTTCGAAGAGCGTAATTGCCGTGTCCGATCCGACCAGCCGAACCTTTTCGAACGGCACGCCCATTTCTTCGGCAGCAATTTGCGCCAGCACCGTGTGGCTGCCCTGGCCAATCTCGGTGCTGCCGCTCAGCACGGAGACGGATCCGTCTCCGTAGACCTGCACCATCGCAAGCGTCACTGGATGCGCGCCCGCGTCGCTGGCGGAGCAGCACACCGACCTGCCATGATGCGGCGGGAGCGGCTTTTCCATGTGCAATGTGGCAGCCACTTCGCGCAAGTCGCCCGGAACGTCCGCATCGATGGGGCGCGCCACGGGATTGATCGACTCTCCACGATTCGCCAGATTCTTCAGCCGGAATTGCACGGGATCCATGCGCAGCTTTTCAGCAAGCTCGTCCATTTGGGATTCGCCGGGAAAAGTGACCTGCGCCGCGCCCAGGCCACGATAGGAACTGGCCGGCACGGTGTTCGTGTACACGGCGAACGAATCGATCTTGACGTTCGGAATACGATACGGGCCGACGATGCGATTCGTGGCCTTGCGCGCGACCATCGGGCTGTTTTCTGCGTATGCGCCGGTATCGAAATGAATGGTGGCCTGCCGCGCCACCAACTTGCCTTGCGCATCCACCGCAGTGCGGATGCGCACGCGCGCATCGTCTCCGCGCGTAGTGAGGAAGGCTTCCTCGACACTCAACTGCAGCTTCACCGGGCGCCCGGACTTCCACGAGCAGGCCGCGACCAGCGGTTCGATCTTCGTATAGGACTTGCTGCCGTAGCCGCCACCGACAAATGGCACAACGACGCGCACATTGTTCAGCGGCATCCGAAACACATCGGCAAGATCCTGGCGCACCATGAACGGATGCTGCGCGGAAGAGTAGACGGTGAGTTTCCCATTCGCGTCGTAATCCGCGATGGCCACGTAAGGCTCCATGGCGTACGCATAGATCATCGGAAAATAAAATTCGCCTTCGGCAATATGCGCGGCGGAAACGAACGCTTTCTCGACGTCACCCCAGGCGATGTGTACTTCCTGGCAGATGTTTCCCTTGATGTCGATGGACTGATCGTCGAATCCGCGGAAATTTCCTGCGCGGTAACCGCGGTCGTGGATTTTCTGCGCGCCCGGCGCCAGAGCTGAATCCACGTCGAGTATCGGAGTGAACTCTTCGTACTCGACATTAATGTCATCGAGCGCGTCCTGCGCGGTCAGCTCGTCTTCCGCGATCACCGCCGCGATAGGCTCGCCCACGAAACGCACTTTGCCGATGGCCACCAGCGGATGATCCTTCACCGCGTGCCCGTAATAAGGATAGAGATCGCCGACATCATCTTCTGTGAGAACAGCAATTACACCGGGGCGCTTGCGGGCGGCAGATGAATCAATCGAGACGATTCGCGCGTGGGCGTACGGGCTGCGCAGCACTTTGGCCCAGGCCATGTGCACCAGCGTCATGTCACTCGTATAGGTAGCCGTGCCGGTGACTTTGGCCACGCCATCAGAGCGCGGCACCGAATGATTCACAACTTGAAAATCGCCGGGGCGCTTCATCGCTTCCCCGCTCCGTCGCCGCTGCCGTGGCCGTTACCCGCGGCACCAGCGGCAACCTGCTGAATCGCCTTCACGATGGCCAGATAGCCGGTGCACCGGCAGAGATTTCCGTCCATGTAGGCGATGATTTCTTCGTGCGTGGGATGAGGTTTTTCATCCAGCAATGCTTTCGCGGCAAGGATCATGCCCGGCGTGCAAAAGCCGCATTGGAAGGCGAAATTGTCGAGGAACGCTTGCTGCAGCGGATGCAATTTCCCCGTTGATTCGGCGAGGCCTTCGATGGTCACCACGTGCTTGCCGCGCGTTTCGTAAGCGAGAAAGGTGCATGCGCTCACTGGGAGTCCGTTCACCAGCACCGTGCAAGCGCCGCAGACCTGCGCCTCGCAGGAAAGCTTTACACCGGTAAGGCGGCAACGCGCTCGCAGCATTTCCGCCAGCGTTTCGCGACCCTCGATTTCCAACTCTACCGACGCACCATTCAGTTCGAAAGCGATCTTCACCGATTCTCCCGCGTGAATTGACCTTGAATATTTCGCGCGAATTCCCCGAAAAGTTGCGCGGTGCGCCGCTTCATGGGAATGGCTCCAAGCGTCGCGAGTTTTCCCAACACTTCCACGGATGCTTCGAAGCGCATCTTGGTTCCGGCTGTTGAACTGCTGCCGTTCGCGTCCGCGGGAGTCAGGGCCGCTTGCAACGTCCCACTCACGCGATTCAGATTGTGCGAGTCAGCGCCTTTTAGCGACGCTTTCAACAACGCCGGCTCGGACGCTTCGATCACCCGCAGCTCCAGATTCAGCGTCACCTTGAACGGCCCGATTTTATCGTGAACCACCGCGGCGTACGCTTCGCCCTCTGCATTTTCCAGCGCTTTCACGCTTTCCACTCCCGGCAACAGTCCGGCAAAGCGTGGCGTGTCGCGCAAAAGCGTCCAGACTTCTTCGGGTGAGGCATTCAGCTTTAAATCTTCGGCCAAGTTCAATAACATTTAATCAGCAGCATCTTTTAAGTGACATCGCGTGGCACTCCTGCCGATTTTGCTCACCAAACGCGACTCTTCCTGTTTGGGATTGCGTCCCTGCGGAGGTGGACCGTTTGTGACGCGCAATTATAGCAATCTGCGTGAAAATTGTGACTGCCAAAACTGAACTGCCAATTCGCCTTCCGCCGGGCCATCGCTCTAGGTATCATCGTGCGAATCGCAATCGAACTCGCTGCGATCCAAGGATGGTCCAATGCGCCGGTATCTGCTGATAGCGTCGGCCCTGATGATCGTATGTGCTGCGAGCAATGCTCAATTGATTCCAAAAGTGGCAGCAGGGAAACTCACCGGTCAGGTTGCCGACGCGGCGGCAAATACTCCGATCGCGAAGGCCTTTGTGCTGGTTCACCAGCCCGAGGGGAAAAAAGACTTCATCGTGAAAGTATCGAACGGCAAGTTTGAGCTTTCGCTCCCGTCGGGCCTGTATGATGTTTTCGTTTCAGCCTCGGGATTTGCGCCGTCGTGCAAGAAGATCAAAATATCCGCCGGCCAAAGCGCTGCATTCAATCCGCGATTGCAGGCTGAAAGCGATTCACCCGGGGCGAACTAACCGCGAAGGCCGCAGAAATATTTTCCAGACCAAGGACAGAACGTGATCATCGACATCCATGCCCATTATTTCCGCGCCGAATACCTCGACCGGATCGACCAGCTCCCCGGCACGCATCCGACGATCTTCATGCGCCGCAAGAACCGCGTCTCGAAGGGCCCGGCCGATGTGGAAGCGCAACTGCGTCTCATGGATCGTGCCGGAATCGATTTGCAGGTTTTATCCATCTCAAACCATTTTCCCTATTTCGCGGAACAATCCGATGCGGTGAGCATGGCTCGCCTTGCGAACGATCTTTACGCGGAGCTTGTGCGCCAATATCCAAAGCGCTTTGCCGCTTTTGCCTGCACGCCTTTGCCTCATGTGCAGGCATCCATTGATGAAATAAAGCGGGGGCTAGACGAACTCGGCACGCTGGGCGTGACGGCGGGAACGACGGTGCTTGGCAAAAGCATCGCCGACCCGGCCTTCGACGCCTTTTGGGCTGAGCTTGACCGCCGCAAAAGTATTCTCTTCCTGCATCCCGTTGGCGGAAGCGCGGGATCGCAAATGATCGAAGCCAGCAAGCTCACGTGGCCCATCGGCGCGCCGCTCGAAGACACCGTTTGCCTGTTGCAACTCATGCAAGCACAAATTCCCCAGCGCTTCCCCAACGTCAAAGTGATCATTCCGCACCTGGGAGGCTTCGGCCCATTTTTGATGGCGCGTTTCGACGAATTGCAGGACCGCTTTCTGCCGACATCCGCTCCGCAGCCCAGCACGCAAGTGAAAAGCTTCTGGTATGACACGGTGAACGCGCATCCCTCCGCTCTGCGCTGCGCTCGCGACACGGTTGGAGCCGATCGCCTGCTGCTGGGCACCGACTATCCGTTTTGGGTGGATGACGCCTTCGTGCTCGCCGTCAACTACGTTCGCCAGGCGGATTTGCCGGAAGAAGAAGTGCGAAAACTTCTTGGCAGTAACGCTGAACAAATCCTGAAGTTATAACTAATCGGCACGTAACATATCTGAAATATCCCACACCTATAGTATGTAAAAATTGCTGGTCCGAATGTACTCTTGACACGCACCCTGCGAAGTTTTACGTTTTTATCAGCCTCAAGACTGAAGGAGCATCTCATGGATGCCACTTTCATTATCTTCAAGAAGACCCCTGCGCAAAGTGGTCCTGTTTGGGTCGAAACCGTGGAAGGGCTTGAAAAGAGCAAGAAGCGGCTCATCGAGTACACATCCCGCTCCGGCGAAGATTACTTCTTGTTCGATGTAAAACAGGCGCGTGTGCTGGACGTTCTGGCGCGAGCGAAAGGCGCTTAGTTGCCTGGGCTCTGCCCATAGTTCGCTGCGCTCGAATTTCGCTAACTTCTCAAATCATCGTGGTTCTTCGCGCTGCATTTTTCACTTCCAGAGTGAAACGCTAGCGAAGGTTTGTGACAGCGATCACCAAATAGCGGATTGAGGTTCGAGAGCCTGGTCGGGTTTGAGAACCTAGTCAGTTGAAGCGGAATCGGCGGCGCGAACGCGCGGCTCGACGGAGTGAACTTCCGCTTCGCGTCCGTGATGCTGATTGCGGTGCTGCACGCTGGCATGAATGAACGCCGCAAATAACGGGTGCGGAGCCAGGGGTTTGGACTTGAATTCCGGATGAAATTGGCAGCCGATAAACCAAGGGTGGTCAGGCACTTCCACGATCTCGACGTAAACGCCGTCAGGCGTGCGTCCGGTAATGCGAAATCCCGCGCGCGTCAGCGTTTCATCGTATTCGCAATTGAATTCGTAGCGATGGCGGTGGCGCTCGGAAATTTCGGTTTGCCCGTAAGCCTTTGCGGCAAATGAACCGGGCTCAAGCTTGCAGGGCCACGCGCCCAGGCGCATGGTGCCGCCCATTTCGTCCACGCCCAGCAGTTCCCGCAACTTGTAGATGATGCGATTGGGGGTGGAGGGATCGAACTCGGTGCTGTCCGCGTGGGCCAGCTTGGAAACCTGCCGCGCGTATTCAATGGTCGCGCACTGCATGCCCAGGCAAATCCCGAAGAACGGGACCTTTTTCTCTCGCGCGTAAGTAATGGTGTGAATCATGCCCTGAATGCCACGCTTGCCGAAACCGCCAGGCACGAGAATGCCATCCACATGTCGCAGTCGGCGCTCCGCCGTCGCCGGTGAATCAATGTCTTCGGCCTCGATCCACTCGATGACCACACGCTGACGATTGGCCAGCCCGCCATGTCCCAGCGCTTCGCGCAGGCTCTTGTAGGCATCTTCGAGTTGGACATACTTCCCCACCACTCCGATGCGCACCTCGCCCTGCGGATTTTCCAGAACCTCGAGCATGGCCAGCCAGGGGCTCAGATCGCGCGGCGGTGCTTCCAGTCGCAACAGGCGCAGGATCTGCTCGTCCAGGCCTTCGGCGGCCAGCGACATGGGCACTTCGTAGATGTTGCTGACGTCCGGCGCCGAAATTACGCAGGCCTCATTCACGTTGCAGAAGAGCGCGATTTTGGCCTTTAGATCGTTCGAAAGCTGCCTGTCGCTGCGGCAAATCAAGACATCGGGTTGAATTCCGATGCTCAGCATTTCTTTCACACTGTGCTGCGTGGGCTTGGTCTTGAGTTCGCCGGCGCTGGCAATGTACGGCACCAGCGTCAGGTGCGCGAACACCACATTTTCCGGTCCCAATTCCAGGCGCATCTGGCGGATAGCTTCGAGGAACGGAAGCGATTCGATATCGCCGACCGTTCCGCCGATTTCCACCAGCACCACGTCCACGGAATCGGCGACCTTGCGGAACGCAGCCTTGATTTCATCGGTGACGTGCGGAATCACCTGCACCGTCTTACCGAGATAATCGCCGCGGCGCTCCTT
>DASZMG010000048.1:0-4707 GCA_035551975.1 Candidatus Acidiferrales bacterium
ACCGGAAAGCTCGGCCGCTTCGATATGAAGACCGAGAAATTCAAGGAGTACGATCTGCCGACCGGGCCTCTGACGCATCCGTATGGCCTGGGACTCGATAAGGACGAGAACATCTGGTACTCGTCATATTATTTCGATGTGCTGGTGAAGTTCGATCAGAAGACGGAGAAGTTCACGCAGTATCCGTTCCCACATCCGGAGAACACCATCCGCGAGCTGTTCCTCGATAAGGATGGAAAAATGTGGTACGGAACGCCGGCGAACAACAAGGTTGGGTATTTCTACCTGACCAGCACGGCGGGCAACGGCAGCTCGCGCGGCGGCCAATAGGCGCGGCGTAAAATCTGCAGAACAGAAGCCCGCGAGAATTTTCGCGGGCTTTTGCTTTTTAGTGCGCGCGAGGACAAGTAGAAATTAAGGCGAAGAGGGATTCTTCGCTCCGCTCAGAGAATGTGACGTTATTCCGAGAAACGCGAATTTTGCCGCGCAACTTGATTCTTTTCAGTATCGATTTTCGCGCAAAATCAAAAAAGTCACAGCCTCTCAGAATGACGGCGAAAGCAAAAGAAAGAACATCCTGATCCCTGGCAGACTCGAGAAGGAGAGGTAAGTGCTGCGAAAGCTAACGCGAAGGTGCGTTGAATGCGGAAGCGGACAAACATATAATGAGGCGAAGGCGATCCACCACACGAATCCTCTCCGTCGAGGGCAAAACTTTTGGCCTCTCCCGCGAAACTGAAGACGGAACGGTTTGACGCGTCCAAATACCAGGGACTCAGCCGCGACCAGTTAATCCTCATTTACCGCACCATGTTTCTTTCGCGGCAGTTGGATGACCGCGAAATCCAGCTCAAGCGGCAAAACAAAATTTTCTTTCAGATCAGCGCGGCGGGTCACGAGGCGGTGCAGGTAGCCGCGGGCCTGGCGCTGAAGTCTGGCTACGACTGGTTCTTTCCGTATTACCGCGACCGTGCGCTGGCGCTGATAGTGGGCGAGACGCCCTACGAAATGCTGCTGCAGGCGCTGGGAGCGAAGGCCGATCCGGCATCGGGCGGGCGGCAGATGCCGTCTCACTGGGGCAATCCGAAGTATCACCTGATCACCGGTTCTTCGCCGACGGGATCGCGCTGGCTGCACGCAGTGGGCGCGGCGGAAGCCTCGCTCTACTACCAAGAATTTCCCAACGCGCTGGAGCAGGCGCGCAACGCTCCGGGCGGAGAATTTGTGACCGCGCATGGCGATGAAGTGGCGTTCGTGGCGGGCGGGGAAGGTTCCACCAGCGAAGGCGAATTTTTCGAAGCGCTGAACGCCGCGAGCCTGAAAAAACTGCCGGTGCTGTTTTTGGTGGAGGACAATGGCTACGCCATTTCCGTTCCGGTCGAGTACCAGACGGCGGGCGGGAACATTTCGCATCTGGTCCGCAACTTCCCTGATTTCCATATCGAAGACTGCGACGGGACCGATCCGCTGGAAAGTTTTGCGGCGATGACCCGGGCGGTGGCGCATTGCCGCGCGCGGTCGGGGCCGGCGCTGGTGCACGCGCATGTAACGCGTCCTTATTCGCATTCGCTTTCCGACGACGAGAAACTTTACAAGACGCCCGAGGAGCGCGAAACCGAAGCCCATCGCGATCCGCTCCCGAAATTCGCCTTGTTCCTGGTTCGCGAGGGGATTCTTGAGGAAAGCGAGATCGAGGCGCTCGAAGCCGAAGTGGTGCGGGAAGTTACTGAGGCCACCGACCGCGCGCTCGAAGCGGAATCGCCGGCGCGCGATTCCATCTATATAAATGTCTATTCGCCGGATGTGGATCCGACGTCGAAGCAATTTGATGCACAGCCGCAATTCAGCGGCGGGCAGCACAAGACCATGGTCGAAATTGTTTCGGCCACGCTCATGGACGAGATGACGCGCGACGAACGCGTGCTTGTGTTTGGCGAAGATGTCGCCGATTGCAGCCGCGTCGAGAATCTCACATGCGTCAAAGGCAAGGGCGGAGTCTTCAAAGCGACCGCGGGGTTGCAGCGGAAATATGGCGCCAGCCGTGTGTTCAACACTCCGATTGCGGAAGCGGCCATTGTGGGGCGCGCGATTGGCATGGCCATTCGCGGGCTGAAGCCGGTGGCGGAAATCCAGTTTTTCGATTACATCTGGCCGGCCATGATGCAGTTGCGCAGCGAGATGGCCACGCAGCGCTGGCGCTCGGCGGGTCACTTCAAGTGCCCGGCGGTGATTCGCGTGCCGATCGGCGGATATTTGACCGGCGGCGCGATCTATCACAGCCAGTGCGGCGAAGTGATTTTCACGCACATTCCCGGCCTGCGCGTGGTGATGCCATCCACTGCGCTCGATGTGTGCGGGATGCTGCGGACGGCGATCCGGTCGGACGACCCGGTGCTGTTCCTCGAGCACAAGCACCTTTACCGGCAGCCGTACAACCGGACGCAATATCCCGGGCCGGATTACACCGTGCCGTTTGGCAAGGCCCGGATGGTGCGCGAAGGAACCGACGTCAGCATCATCACCTATGGCGCGGTGGTGCATCGCGCGGAAGTAGCGGCGGCGAATCTGGACCGCGAAGGCCTGTCGGCGGAAATCATCGACTTGCGCTCGCTGAGCCCGTATGACTGGGACGCCATTGCCGCCACGGTCCGCAAGACGAACCGCGTGCTTGTGGCGTATGAGGATTGCCGGTCGTGGGGCTACGGCGCGGAAATTGCCGCGCGCATTGCGGATGAGCTGTTCGGCGAGCTGGACGCTCCGGTGCGTCGCGTGGCCGCGACCGACACGTTCGTCGCGTACCATCCGAAGCTCGAGGACGAAATTCTGCCGCAGAGCGAGGATATTGTGGCGGCGGTGAAGGATTTGCTGAAGTATTAGTTCCGCATGCCTCGCGAAGGCTCCCCTGCCTGTGTACTTTAATAGCGGCTAAAAGAGAGGAATGGTGCGCTCGGAGACCCGCCGTGGCGGGGAACTCCCGACCTATTGCTTTCCGCCGCAGGCGGACTCTATCCAGATGAGAGAATGGTGCGCCCGGAGAGAGTCGAACTCCCGACCTATTGGTTCGTAGCCTTATAACCACCCCCTGTACGCCATACGATCTACCCTGTTAAACCTTGACACACCCTGAACTTGCGAATACGCTCCACCTGTTGTTTTACCGCGTATCCTGACGAAAATTGACGCGGTTTTACCCTCAAAGTACAACGGGAGTACGACGAAATGAGCCCCAAGGTCGAGCGGAAAAGCCAGAAGATTCACTTTACCCAACGCACGATCGCAGCGCTGCCCGTTCCAACGGGAAAGAGAGCGACCTACTACGATTCGCAAGTTGCCGGGCTCTGCATCCAGTTGCAGCCGGGAAGTCGGCATCGCGCCTTCGCGTGGTACCGCAAGGTTGCGGGGCGCCCTACGTGGCGCGGCATAGGAGATTTTCCCGATTTGAATGTCGAACAGGCGCGCACCAAAGCCCAAGAATGGAATGCTCAAATTGGAAAATGGAAAGCGGACGGATGCGAGGGGCCATCCCCGCTCGATAGGCCGAGAGGCGAGCCGACGTTTGGAGCGCTGCTCGATGATTATATTCAGCGCCATTTGAGGCAGCATGCCAAACGCCCCGAAGCCGCCGAAACCAACGCGAAGTACCTCTTCAAAAAGTACGTCGACGAGTGGCGCGAGAGAAAACTCTCCATGATCCGCCGGAGCGATGTCCTCGACTTACAAATGCGAATCGCCGAAAGCGTCGGCCAAATAACCAGCAATCGCATCATGCAGCTGCTTCGCGCGATGCTGAACTTCGCCATCACTGCGGAAGTCTGGTCCGGGGATAATCCGTGCTCACGCGTGAAGTTGTTTCACGAAGAAAAGCGGACACGGTTCGTGCAGCCGGAGGAAATGCCGAAGCTGTTTCGCGCCATGAAAAAAGAACCAAATCGCGATCTTGTCGACTTCGTGAACCTGGCATTGTGGACCGGCGCGCGCCGCGGCGATCTCCTGTCCGCGCGGTGGGAAGACATTCGCACGGATGATAATTGCTGGCGAATTCCCGATCCCAAAAATCGAACACCCTACACAGTCGCACTCACACCGGAAGCCGTCGCAATCTTCAAGCGGCGCAGCCGTTCGAACGGCAGCCCGTGGGTGTTTCCATCGCGGGGGAAAACTGGTCACGTGGTCGACCTGAAGGGCGCATGGAAGCGTCTGATCAAGCGCGCGGGAATTACGGACCTGCGCCAACATGATCTCCGTCGCACGCTTGGTTCCTGGCAGGCAGCACAAGGCGCGTCGCTACAAATCATCGGCAAGTCTTTGGGGCACACTTCGACCGCAGCCACTGCGATTTACTCGCAATTGAATCTCGATCCTGTGCGCGCATCGGTCGGCGGCGCAACGCGGGCCATGCTTGCGGCCAGCAAGAGGAAACCGAAATTGCTGGCGGTGCGAAATGAGTAATGTGGTCAAGGATGCAGTCAAGCGAATGCTTGAGGCGCAGTATGAAGACATGCGCGAGAGAAAAAAGGCGCGGATATGGGCAGAGGCTCAAAAAGCGGAGCAATTGGAGTCTCCGCAAATAGTGTGGAACGGACCGGCTTGGGAGTTGGCCGATCTGTTCGTCAGATTGCACAACAGTGGACAAATACGAGCCAAGAGTCGTAGCGATGCTTGTCGCATCGCGTCTAAGCACTTTTTCCAGAAGAATGGGAAGTCCTT
>DASZMG010000049.1:0-9298 GCA_035551975.1 Candidatus Acidiferrales bacterium
TAGGAAATTACGTCACCGGGGGAATGCATGTCGTTAGAGAAGTTTAGTCTACGTTCAGCGACAAAACGCCGAGATTTATCCATTTCTGTATCAGCACCTTACCTCTTGTGAACAGCTGTACACCCGTTGCACTTGCGTACAGGGCAAATTGACGTTTCTTCAGGCTATGATTTTCGCGGGTAAAATAGAGGAAAAAGCAGTCAGAAAAGGTTGCTGCACGTGCGCCAGGGCGCGTGTGTTGCTACCGGATGTCCATTTGCCTGGCGCAATGGCACAGCATCGATTCAGCAAGCAGCGAGTCTGAGGCGTCTCGGGAAGCTGATGAGCAAGAAAAAGAGGTCCCAACCAATGTCACCGTCGTCCCCGGCACCCACCTCGGAGCAGGGCGAGCCACTCGATCTTGAAACCGCACCGCGGTTAAGCCCGCCCGCCGCGCACGTGCCCGAAGGTTTGGTGCCTGCGGATCAATTGCCTTCCGCTGCCAATGTGCTTGCCGAACTTTTCCCGCCGGAGGAGAGCTGCATCCCGAACAACGGCTCCAGCAAGAGCGAACTGACACCCTCGCTCTATCCTTCTATTTTGTCTGAGGAAACCTCCTTTCCCTACAAATTGCCGCTGCCTCCGTTCGATCCCTACTCGTTGAGCCCCGGGACGGAAGGACTCTTATCCGAATCGTCTCCTATTCCGGTTTCTGCGCCTTCTTACGGCGCGCCCGAAAATGCTCCGAGATCGAGTTCCCTTGCAGTTGACGAGGCAGTTGGCGAGAACACTGTTGTGGGTACCGAAGCTGTGGACCGAACTCGAGCGCCCGAATCGGTTACGCAAAGCGTTCGGCAAACAGAGGAGCAGAGGCTTCAGCAGCAGCCGGAACCGGACGCCGCTCCCGCTGTGGGCGAAATCAACAGCAGACGAAAACGGCGCGGCAAAACTTCCTTCCGCCGACTCGCGACAGGCATTCGCAAATTCCTAGGTAGTAACGGCGGCAGCAAAGTCACAAATCCCGAGTCGCATGTCTCTTCGCAAGCCGGCAAAGTAGAAGCTGCGGACACTCCAGAATCGGCGCGACCGTCGGCCATCATTGCGCCGGACGGAGTTGCTGAATTAACCGAAGAATCGCATACGCCGGAATCCGTTCCGACCGAAACGTCAATTCCCTCGGAACTTTTGCGCGTAGAAGCGCCTCCTTCCGATGACACCCAATCGGATTCTGTTGTCGGCACAGCGGAGGTGCGATCTGCGGACCCCCCAGCCGAAGGTTCCAATGACGCGGAAGCTTCTCCGCTGTTCGAAGCGCCACTGCCGGACAATCGAGATCTGGATACATTCCATCTCGCATCTGCTTCGCAATCTTCGGCAACTCCGGGCGCAACCCAGCCGCACGCCAATTTTTTCAGCGAAGAGTCATCGCAACAACCATCGCAACCCACCGAGCCTGAGCCGGAACCGCTTGCCGAGCAATGCGCGGAAGAGGAACCTGACCCAATCGATGACGACCACGCCATCGCCACCGCCATCGAGCGTTACGCGAACACCACCTGCGCAGCCGCTGCGGAAGCGGAACGCATTGCCAACTCCGGCGTCTCTCATGCTGACTTCGTTCCTCCGGCTCATTCCGCTCTGCGTGCCGATGATCACGCCCACGGTAAAGCCGGCGCCGAACCGCTTGGCGCAGTAGATGATCATGTGGACATCAATGCGGTGCTCGGGATACCGCGCGATCCCGAACTGACGTCATCGCCATCCGCGGGTCCGTTCACTCCGGCCATCGCCGGAGCGGAGGCCTTTGCGCTCTCCGAAAGCAGCATGCCCGCGGCGCTAGCCCACGAATCGATCGTACCGGAAGTCGCGCCGGATATTCCGGTAACGAACGTGCCATCGAACGAATCTCCCGAAAACACCTCCGCCGCGCGCCTGGCCACCACCCCTTATCGCGATTGGTCCTTCGAGGAAAAGATCGCCAGTCACCACGAATGGATGGAATCGAAAGGTGCCACGGGCAAGAAGGCGGATTTGACCGGCTCCGATCTGGAAGGAAGCGACCTGATCGGCGTCGACCTTCGCTTTGTCGACCTGCACGACGCCAATCTTCGCGCCGCCGACCTGCTCATGGCCGACCTGCGCGACGCCTGCCTGGTGCGCGCGAATTTCCGCGATTCCTGCCTGGTGGGAGCCAATCTGGAAGCGGCCAATCTTGAGGGCGCTTCGCTCGAGACGGCCATGGGCCTGGTGCCCCGCCAGTTCGCCGGCGCCAATCTGCACGAGGCGACGTTGCCTCCCACGGTGCAGTTTGAAGCGCTAGCTGAATTCAAGCGCACCGCGCGGCGGGTCCAAGGATATTTCGTCGCGCTGCTCTCCCTGTGCGCGCTCTCTGCGCTGCTCATCTGGATGACCAAGGATTACCAGTTACTGACCAACTCGGCGGTGCTGTTCTTCCTGCACTCGTCCGCGGCGGCCTCCGCTCTGCCTACCGTGCAGTTTTACCTCATCGCGCCGATGGTCTTGTTCGTGGTCTACCTGGTGCTGCAATTCCATTTGCAGCATTTGTGGGATCTTGTCCTTGAACTCCCCGCGGTGTTTCCCGATGGCCGCGCTCTGGGCGAGAACGAACCCCGCATCGTTTTGGGGCTGCTCCGCGCGCACTTCCGCTGGATGAATGCCGATGCGCCATCCACGCGTTTCGTGGAAAAGGGCATTTCCATGCTGCTGGCCTATTGGATCGTCCCACTGACGCTCTTGCTCTATTGGACGCGTTTCCTCACGCTTCAGCAGTTGCGCGGTTCCGTGCTGCAGGCACTGCTGATCGCTGCTGCCGCTGGCGTTGCGCTTTATTCCAGCACCAAGGTCGGCAAGCCAAAACAGCGCTGGATGGACCAGGAAAATTTTATGGAGCGCATGGCTGGCAAGCTGCGCGGTCTTAATCCGGTCACGCCGCCGCTGGTGCTGCTCGGCGTTCTGATGTACCTCGCTATCGGCACTATGATGGGCGTTCCGCACACCAGGGAGCGCGCGCCACAATTCGGAGCCGGAAGCGTCCGGCGCTGGGCGCCAAGCGTGCTCTGGACCTTCGGAATCGATCCTTATGCCGACATTACCGAAGCGGTAATTTCCAAGAAGCCTGCCAACTGGAACGGTTCGGATGAGCAGGTTTCGACCGTCAACGGGGCGCGTCTCAATGGCGCGAACTTTCGCTACGCGCAAGCCTATCGCGCCTTCCTGGCTAATGCGCACCTGCTGCACGCCAACTTGCAGGGCGCGTTTCTGTCGCAGGCCGATCTGCGCGGCGCGGAAATGGGGCAGAGCAACCTGAAATATGCCGTTCTCGATCAGGCGCAGATGAATCACGTCAATCTCGACCGCGCGACGCTCACCGGCGCCAATCTTTCGCGCGCTGATTTGCGTTCCGCGAATCTGTCTTACGCAGCCATGGGTGGCGCAATTCTTGTCGATGCTCGTCTCGATGGTGCGACGCTCTACGGCTCCAGCCTGAACCAAGCCACGCTGATCCGCACCAATTTCGAAAAAGCCGACTTGCGCGAGTCGCATCTGGAAGGCGCTAACCTTGAACACGTGGATATGCAGGGCGCGTATCTCTGGTCCGCGAAACTAATTGGCGCGGGCCTCACCAACGCGGATCTTCAGAAAGCCATTTTCGTTGACGCCGACCTCCATGGCGCCGACCTGCGCTGGGCGCATCTCGACGGAACGGTGTTAACGGGCGCCGATCTGGCGGGAGCTTACCTGGATGGGGCTGATTTGCGAGGCGCGGTGGGATTTGGCGCGAACCAGATTTGCGCCGCGAAGTCGCGCCACGGCCTGCTACTCAACGATGCCATGCAAATGCAGGTCGCCTCGCAATGCGGAGCGGGAAATTAGGGAGCGCGGGACTCGCGCTCCCCTTTCGCTTTTACTCGACGATGAACCTACTGGCCGTGCTGTGCGCGTGCGGCGGTCCAGGGCGGAACAACGTTGTTCATACGCGCGTAGGCGATCATCTGGCCGAGATGCTCGTGCAGGTCGGTGATGATCAGGAACAGCACGTCACCACCAGTACCTTCTTTTCCTCCGAACATTTTTACGTGTTTCTGCAAATCAGCATCCGATGTCTTCTCCACCGCGTCTTCGAGATAGGCGAAGGACTTGCTGAGCGTATCGACAATCTTATCCTTGTCGGTCGTGGACTTTTCCAACTCGCGAGGATTGACGCCCTCCGCGCGGGCCGCGCCCATCATCGGCGCCAAGCCATAATTAGCCGAAGCGATGTGTAGAAACACCTCGGCCACCGAGCGCACGCCCTCACCGGGACGCCAGGTGTATTTATCCGCTGGAATGGCTTTGGCCAAGCCGACGAATTTTGTTTCACTGTCCTTGATATCGGCCAAAGATGCGGCCTTGAAGTCGAATCCCATGCTCGACGAATTCGAGCCCATCGAACCCATGCCGCCCATGCCCTGAGCCAAAGTGCGGGTGGCGCCGGCGGTGAGCAGCAGAGCAAAACCCAAAGCGAGAGTGCTAAGCCTTCTCATTTATATCTCCTCAGAAGTTTCCGTGTATTTTGCCGCGTCGATAACGGACGGCGCCGCGAAGTTTCAAAACGCTCCGATTGTAACGCTTTGGCAGAAGCAAAGCCACGCCACGCTTGCGGGCATCAAGCATCTTCGGGGCTGGAGGTTTCTGCCAGATCAGCGACATCGCCGCGAGTGGCGTTGCGAAGTTCGGCGCGGATGATGTCAGCCGAGAAGCCTGCGCCGAGCAAGCTGCGATAAAGAGAGGCGACTTTACGCTGGTCCAAAGGAAGTTTCAGGTGGGCGAGGCGGCGCTTGAGGCGTGCGCGCACCAGGGACGATTCATCCGTTTCGGCGAACACGGCCTCGAGAGCGGCTTCGATGTGCTGATCCGGCACGCCGCGGCCGCGAAGCTCGCGGGCGATGCGGAAGCGGCCCTGGCGGCGCGCTTGCGCGTGCTGGCGGGCGTAGTCGGCCGCGTAGCGCGCGTCGTCGAGGTATCTGCTCTCGCGCAAACGGGCGATGATTGGAGGCACCTGATCCGGATCATTGGCACGGCGCCCAAGGTAGTCCTTCATCTCGTGGATGGAATGCGCGCGGCGCATCAAGGCGCTGAGTGCGACGGTGTAAAGGTCCTGCTCGGTGGAGACTTTTTTCGGGGCGGCGCGCATGTAGGGAAGCATAGAACAGAAACGCTCTAGGCATGCAATGTAGTTGCGGGGCGTGAATGCGCGGGATAGAGTAACGAGCGAACTGTGGGAACGCGACTCGAAGCGACGGCTCTTGTTTCGCGTACGGAATTAGCGGGAAGTACAAACATCATGCCAAACGCATTGTTTACGCCGATACAGCTGCGTGGATTGACGCTGCGCAACCGTATCGTCATTTCACCGCTGTGCCAGTACAGCGCGGTGGAAGGCACAGCGCAGCCGTGGCACTGGATGCACATCGGGCACTTCGCCATTTCCGGCGCGGGGTTGGTGATCATGGAGGCCACCGGCGTAAGCGCCGTGGGCAGAATTTCGCCGCAGTGCCTTGGGCTTTATTCGGATGAAAACGAAGCGGCGCTGACGAAACTAGTCGCCGACCTGCGCACGTTTTCAGACATGCCGATTGGGATTCAGCTCGATCATGCCGGACGAAAAGCTTCGACGCGTCCGACGTGGGAATTGTGGCGGGGGCACGGCATATCGTTGGAAGAAGGGGGATGGCGGCCGGAGGGGCCGTCCGCGGAAGCGTTTACCAGTGGCTGGCAGGTTCCGATCGAGCTGGATGTAGCGGGGCTGGCACGAGTGAAGCAGGAGTTTGTCGATTCCACCAGGCGCGCTGCGCGCTGCGGATACGACTGGGTCGAAATTCACGCGGCGCACGGATACCTGCTGCACGAGTTCATGTCGCCGCTGACGAACCATCGCACCGATGCTTACGGCGGCAGCTCAGGGAACCGCATGCGATTCCCATTAGAGGTTGCACAGGCCATGCGCGCGGCTTGGCCAGATGAAAAGCCGCTGGGCATACGCATCACAGGGGAAGATTGGGTGCCGGGCGGATTGACGCTGGACGATGCGGTGGACTTCGCCGGCGCGCTCAAGGAGATCGGCATCGATTACGTGACGCCTTCCGCTGGTAACGTTGCCCCGGGAATGAAGCTGCCGCCGGTGGCGCCGGGCTACATGGTGCCGTTCGCGGAGAGAATCAAGCGCGAGACGGGCATGACCACGATGACCGTGGGCATGATCGTGGAGGCGGAGCAGGCGAACGAGATCATCACATCCGGCAAAGCGGACATGGTGGCGATCGGGCGTGCCATCATGGACGATCCGCGCTGGCCGTGGCATGCGGCGGCGAAGCTCGGCGAGAAGCCGGAGGTCGCGCCGCAGTACGCACGGTGCACGCCGCAACATTGGCCTGCGTATCCGCTGGTGCATGGTGTGGCGCTGCGCGAAGGCGAGGGCGTGATGGGCCACGCCACGCGCGAGTGATTGCGACGAAGTTGAGTAACTGGTTAAGGCGGTATCGCGTCATAGGATTTGAATCCAGGAGAAAATGAATGTGTAACCACAGAGATGAAATGGCGCAGGAGCATGCGCACGCGTCGCAGGCAGCATCATCCAAGGGCGGATCGATGGACCGCCGCGATTTTATCAAGCTGGGAGCGGGCGTGGGCGCCGTGGCCCTGACCGGGCTCGAAGCGGGGCAAGCATTTGCTCAGCCGCAGGGTGAAAAGGTGAACGGTGGGCAGGTGAAGGGCAGCTCGATCGACCTGCATACGCACTGGACACCGCCCGTCTACATCGACGCGCTCAAGCAGATGAAACTGGCGCCAGGAGCTGCGGCCGGGAACCTCAACCCGAATATGGAATCTCCCGGGGTGAATTTGGAGAAGCGCATCGCCTGGATGGACGGGCACGGCGTGCAGATGCACGTGCTGACGCTTTCGGGCGGCATGCCGTGGCAGTGGCTTTCAGCGAGCGATGGCAACCACCTGGCGCAGGTCATCAACGATGCCGGAATCGCAGCGCACCAGAAGTATCCGACGCGCTTCATGGCGGGAATCGAGATCGACGTGCGCGACCCGCAAGGCGCGGTGAAAGAAATCAATCGCGTGGCAGGGAAGCCGGGCCTGCGCGCGATTCACCTACCCAACTCCTTCGACAATAAGGATTACCTGTTCGAACCAGAGTTCGAGCCGGTGCTCAAGCGCGCGGACGAACTGGCTTATCCGCTTCTATTCCATCCCCTGGATGGCGAAGAGAACATCTACGGCGGGAAGGAGCGGCTGGGGAACCCGCTGGCGGTTTCGGCGAACATCAACAACACGTGCGGATTTACGTTTGAACACGCCACCACGGCGGCGAAATTCATCATTACCGGGACGCTCGACAAGTTTCCGAACCTGGAAATTGTGCTGCCGCACTCGGGCGGCTCGTTTCCTTATATTGCGGGGCGCATCGAGCGCGGGTTGAAATCGAAGAATTTCGCCACCAATCGGCCTTTCCGCGAATATATCCGCCGATTCCACTACGACACGCTGACCTGGTATCCCGAAACGATGCGCTACCTGATTGCGCTCGTCGGCCCGGATCGCGTGGTGATCGGCACGGACAATTACGCGCCGATGGATGTGGAGTATCCGAACGAACTGGTGGAGTCGATCCATTTGCCCGAGAAGGATCTGGATCTCATCCTGAAGGGAAATGCGAGCCGGCTGCTGAAGATTTAAAGGTAGTGGCGAGTGAAGGACGGCGAAATGCCGACCCTGTTTCGATACGATGATTTCCTCACACGAAGAGAGATCGCTCGTCGCGAAGAAAAGCGCTTCGCTCACTCGGGATGACAAAAAGTTAGGGGCGTCTCGTTCGGTCGACGGCATCGCCGATGCCGCAAGGAAATGAATCTGTTTTGTGCCCGCTCGCACTCACCGAAGCCTTTGTCATTCCGAAGCGAGCGCTTCTCAGCGAGGCGAGGAATCCCTCTTCGTGTGATGAATTCGCCGCAACGCAAAACACACGAAGAGAGACCCCCTCGTCGCTACGCAACGACGACCTGTGGTCGTCGGCTCCGCTCCATCGGGATGAGAACGTAAAGTAAAAGGAAATCAGTGCTGGCCGAGGCGCTCGAATTCGTTCATGGCGCGCTCCATTTCCTCGCGAGCGGAGTCGGAGGAAGAGCGAATACCCTGAACGCGCAGGCGGAAGTCGTCCGGGTTGGAAGCGCGCAGCAGCGCTTCTTCCAGGCTGATGAGATTGCGCGAGAACAAGTCGAAGAGCGACTGATCGAAGGTCTGCATGCCGTACTGGCTGGTGCCGGCGGCGATGGCGTCGCGGATCAGGCGTGTCTTGTCGGGATTGATGATGCAGTCGCGGATGTAGCCGGTGGCAACCATCACTTCCACGGCTGGTACGCGGCCCTGCCCGTCGCCACGTCGGACCAACCGCTGGCTGATCACCGCTTTCAACGTGGACGCAAGCTGCAGACGAATCTGTTTCTGCTCAGGCGGCGGAAACACGGCGATGATGCGCTGGATGGTTTCTGTTGCGTCCAGCGTGTGCAAGGTCGAAAAAACCAGGTGGCCCGTTTCAGCGGCCAATAGCGCCGTCGAAATCGTTTCCAGGTCGCGCATTTCGCCCACCAGTATCACGTCCGGATCCTGACGCAGGGCGGCGCGCAGCGCCGTGGAGAACGAAGAAGTGTCCACTTCCACTTCGCGCTGGTTGATGAAGCCCTTCTTGTCGCGGTGCAAATACTCAATCGGATCTTCAATGGTGATGATGTGCTCGGCGCGCAGGGAATTGATGCGGTCGACCATGGCGGCAAGCGTGGTGGATTTACCGGAACCGGTGGTGCCGGTGCAGAGAACCATGCCGCGCTGCTCTTCGCAAATCTGGCCGAGAATGCGCGGAAGCTCCAATTCCTCGATGGTGCGAATCTTGGTGGGGATGACGCGCAGGACCATGCCCACGTTGCCGCGCTGCTGAAATACGTTGACGCGGAAGCGGCCCAGGCCGGCGACGCCATAAGCCATATCCAACTCGGCGGTTTCCTTGAACTTCTGCTTCTGCCGGTTGGTCATCATGCTGAAGGCCATGGAGAGCATCTCTTCCGGCGTGATACGCGGGACGTCCGAGATGGAGAAAAGCGAACCGTCAACGCGCAAATAGGGGTGGTTGCCGACCTTGAGGTGCAAGTCGGAGGCGCGTTTGTCTACGGCGCGACGGAGAAGATCGTCGATGCTGGTTGCCATCAGAGCACGTTCCTGCGTGAGATGCTTCGAGCAAAAGTAGCATGGGTTCTAG
>DASZMG010000050.1:0-79594 GCA_035551975.1 Candidatus Acidiferrales bacterium
CAGCACACCACTGCCTTCCATGCCCACGCCAACCATGCCGAAGCGAATCCGGTCGCTGGGTGCTGAATTTGCCTGTGTAGAGTAAGACGGTTCCGCGTCGAGATGGATCGACCCGCCTGCGAGCGTCGCACCGGCGGCCGCGGCAGTAGTCTGCAGAAATGAACGGCGAGACAGAAGAGATTTGGACATGTCATTTTCTTCCTTCCGAAGAGTACCCCTCTTCTATCGCCGCCGGTTCCACCTGTCAAGCAGCGCACACCATCGACAGGGCTCCATGATCAAGAATGAGATCGTAGGATGCTCGCGAAATTCGTCAAAACAGAGCGTAGGGGAGAGGCGTTCTCGAGGAGCCCACTCACAGTTTCCTACCGATCGCCTCGCGCATTCCTGACGAACGACTTCACCTTCTCTGGATCCTTGTGACCGAAACTCAACTCAACCCCCGAAACCACGTCAACCCCCCACGGACGCAGCTTCCCAATCGCCTCCTGCACGTTCGCAGGTGTCAACCCCCCGGCCGCAATCAGCCTCACTCCCGCCTCCCGGAACAGAGGTGTGGCAGCGTTCCAATCGTAGGAAGTGCCCGTGCCGCCCACGGCGGTCGCCGTCCGCGAATCCACAAGAACCGTATCAATGGCTCCGTCAGCATCGATCCGAGGGTGCTCCTCAGACCCAAAGTGCAGAACCCGCACAATCCGCAATTTCGCTCCGAACCGCTCCCGGAGCCGACCGGCCAGATCAGTCGCTCCGCCAGAATGAATCTGAACGCCGGTAAGCCCGCAGATCCGTACAGCCTTTTCAATCTCTTCGAAGCTCGCGTCCACAAACACGCCGATCTTCTCGATCGAATCCGGCAGCCTGGCAGTAATGTTCGCAACCTGCGCGACGCTCACCTGCCGAGGGCTCGCTGCAAACACAAATCCGACTGCATCGGCGCCAGCTTCCACCGCCAGCATCGCATCTTCAAAGGACGTGTTCGCGCAGATCTTGACCCAGATGCTCATCGCACAACCTTGCCAGGCGCAAGCAAGGCGGCCAGGGCCGCACCCGGATCCGCCTGTCGCATCAGGCTCTCCCCAATCAGAAACGCATCGAAGCCCGCGTTGCGCAACCGCGCAATTTCCTCCGCGCTCGCAATGCCGCTCTCCGCAACGCGAACCGTCGATGCTGGAATGCGCTCGACCAACTCGATTGATGTCTCCATCCGCACTTCGAAGGTCTTCAGATCGCGGTTATTCACCCCGATTGCATCCGCGCCTGTTTCTCCAAGCGCATCGAGCACGCGGTTAAGTTCGTCTGCCGTGTGCACCTCGACCAAGACATCAAGTTCAGTTGCATGCGCCACGTCGGCGAATCGCTTCAGCTGCGGATTTGTAAGCGCCGCAGCAATCAGAAGAATCGCGTCGGCGGAGTGTGCCCGCGCTTCAACAATCTGGTACTCATCGACTGTGAAATCTTTGCGAAGACAAGGCAGTTCGACTGCGGCGGAAGCGATCTCGAGGTTGCGCAGGCTGCCTTGGAAGTACGGCTCATCCGTGAGGACCGAAAGCGCGGCCGCCCCACCTTCCTGGTATCGTGCCGCCAGCCACTCGACGTCAAAATTTTCGCGGATCAGCCCCTTTGACGGTGAAGCCTTCTTGATCTCTGCAATGATCGCTGGACCAGTTGCCGACCGTTGGCACAGCGCTGCCGCCCAGCCGCGCGGCCGATGCAATGTAGCCTGCCGCTCCAGTTCAGCCGTCGAAACACGCGCCTTCGCCGCAGCAACCTGCGCGCGCGTCGTCTCGAGAATTGTCATCAACCGAGTCATGATGGCTCGTGCGAGCGAACCGCGAGCGTCTGCTCCATGCAATGGTGGTGGGCCCGGAGGGATTCGAACCCCCAACCAAGGGATTATGAGTCCCCTGCTCTAACCGTTGAGCTACAGGCCCTTCAGTGACTTACAGACCGACGCCGAGCCGGATGCGAACAATATGGCCGGTGGCATTCTCTCGGATTGGATTTCAGACATCGCGGAAAGTTGAAGCCCACCGAACGCCCGCTCCACATCTTCCGAGTCGGAGACGTATCTCTGCGAAATACTCGATGCTGCTATGCCCCGCAATCCGCATGATGGTGAACGCGTCCACTCCCGATTCTCCAAGCCTTGTAAGCATTGTATGGCGTAGAGAATAAAGTACAAAATCGACCGGTGATCGCTCTGTCGCTTTCCATCGCTTGAGATTCCTCGCGACCCACTAACTCGCCTGATCTTTAGCGGGTTGCTGAGCAGGTGGTCTGTAATCTTTACTAGTTCATATTCTTGACGGACACACAAGTCTGCGTCCAGATGCTCCTTGAGGTCCTGACGAAGACGGTCGACGGCCAGCTCGAGATCATCCGTCAACTTTGAGGAAGCTCGCCTGTTGCGAGGCAAGAATTGAATTGCGGGGTTTGCGAATGAAGAGAAGTCTTTCTATTACAACGCTGCTGCTGTCGATTTTTGTTGCCGAAGCGTTTGCGCAGTCCTTAGCAACGTTGACCGCTCGAGGGGATGCCTCGCGATGGGCGCGAGAAGCAAAGCACGTCACCATAATTAGAGACAATTGGGGCATCGCCCACGTCTATGGGAAGACCGATGCCGATGCCGTGTTCGGAATGATCTACGCGCAGTGCGAGGACGATTTCAACCGGGTAGAGATGAATTACCTTGCCTCGCTTGGGCGAACAGCTGAGGCCGAGGGAGAAAATGCACTCTGGCCGGATCTTCGTCAGCGGCTGTTTGTGGATCCAGCACAGCTGAAACGCGATTATGCCGCGAGCCCGGAATGGCTCAAGCGCCTGATGAATGCATGGGCTGACGGTATTAGCTTCTACCTGGCTGGACATCCTGAGACAAAGCCGAAGGTGCTAACGCGATTCGAGCCCTGGATGGCGCTTTCGTTTACCGAGGGCAGCATTGGCGGCGACATTGAGGGAGTCGACCTGAAGAAGCTGCGGACTTTCTATGAGTCGCGTGACTCGGGCGCTGGCACGATGGGCCGCATCGAGCCCGCGTTCAACGAATCACTACAGTCTGAGCCGGAGCCTGGTGGGTCAAATGGATTTGCAATTGCGCCCGGCAATACTCGCGATCACCATGCTCTCCTGCTCATCAACCCGCATACTTCCTTCTTCTTCCGCAGCGAACTACAGATGGCGAGCGATGAAGGCCTGGATGCTTATGGAGCGGTGACGTGGGGCCAGTTTTTTATCTACCAGGGTTTCAACGACCGCGCGGGATGGATGCACACATCAAGCAACGTGGATGCCGTGGATGAGTACCTGGAAAGGGTCGTTCACGATGGCAACAAATTGAGCTACCAATATGGTAGTGAGCGCCGGCCTTTTACGATGAAGCAAATCACGCTCCAATACAGAACTGCTCATGGGCTGGCTTCGAGGACATTCACGGCGATGTACACCGTACATGGGCCGGTGATCGCGCAGGATGGAGATCGTTGGATCACCACTCAGCTCATGAATACTCCCGTGCCCGCCCTGGAACAGAGCTATCTGAGAACCAAGGCACGGAATTATGCCGAATACAAGAAAACGATGGAGCTCAGGGCAAACTCTTCGAACAACACGATCTTCGCAGATGCGGATGGTGACATCGCCTACTGGCAGGGCAACTTCATTCCCGTCCGCGACACGCGTTTCGACTACACGAAACCAGTGGATGGCAGCGATCCAGCGACGAACTGGAAGGGATTGATGACCGTTGACCAGTTGCCACATCTGCTCAACCCGACGAGCGGTTATCTGTTCAACGTGAACGATTCACCCTGGAACGGCGCGGGTAAGAGTTCTTTGAGGAAGAGCGATTACCCGGCCTACGTGGAACAGGGAATCGAGTCGGCGCGCGGACTGCACGCGATGAGAGTGCTGGCCCCCGGCGGCACACCGCGCCAGGATTTCACGCTGGACAGCCTCATGCACGCGGCCTTCGATTCTTATCTGCCCTGGTTTGCCCGCACCGTGCCGGTGCTCATCGCGGATTACGACGCGCTGCCGGCCGATGCCCCACTCAGACCGCGCCTTGCCGAACAGATCGCGCTCTTGCGTGTCTGGGACGACCGCTGGGGTGCAGATTCGGTGGCTACTTCGGTCGCTGTCTATTGGGGCGCCGCAATCATGAAGACTGCAGGCCGGTCAGCGCGCGAAGCACTGGTGCCGAGTGAGGAGTGGGTATCGACGAGAGTTCCTGCGGATGTTCTTCTCGCAGCACTGGCCGCAGCTACTGACAAGCTGGCCGCGGACTTCGGAACCTGGCACACGCCCTGGGGGAAGATCAACCGGTTTCAGCGGTTGAACGGAAATATCGTCCAGCCCTTCAATGATGCCGGCACGAGCATTCCAGTCCCCTTCACTTACTCGCAATGGGGATCGCTGGCCTCGTTCGCGGCGCGGCAGTATCCCGGAACCAAGCGCTGGTACGGAACCAGTGGCAACAGCTTTGTCGCGGTGGTGGAGTTCGGGGACAAGGTGCGGGCAAAGGGAATCACAGCAGGGGGAGAGAGCGGCCATCCCGATTCAAAGCACTTCGATGACGAGGCAGAGCGCTATGCGTCGGGCAATCTGCGCGACATCTATTTCTACCGCGAACAGCTCAACGGGCACACGGAGCGGGAATACCATCCGGGACACCACTAATCGAGAATATAGCGGCAATCCGTTCAACGCTCTTCAAAATATTGCTGAGTCAGGAATGTTCGCCCTGCGTTTCGCGTGCTTTGCCATATACATGGCTGCATCAGCCGAATTCAGCAGACTGTCCTTCGTGCTTCCGTCAACCGGATACATCGCAAAACCGAGGCTCGCCGAACCGATCAGCGTGCTCCCGTCAATTGAAAAGGCTGCCGCGAAGCAAGCCTCCAGGCGATTGGTAACGGATTCCAGTTCTTCATAACGTGTCACAGTAGAGATCGCCACAGCGAACTCATCTCCACCCAGCCGCGCCATCATGTCTCCGGGCCTGAGTTGATGCTTGATTCGCAAGCTGACCTGCTGCAGGAAGCGATCTCCGACTTGATGACCGTACGTGTCATTGATCAGCTTGAAGCCATCTAGATCGATGTAGATGATCCCGAATACCTTTCGCTCTCTCTCTGATTTCTCAATCAGGTCGCTGAGGTACTTCTCAAACGAGAAGCGATTGTGAACGTCCGTAAGAAGATCGAAGTCGGAGCGATGTTGAAGATCCTGGAACAAACGCCGATTCTCAATTGCCAGTGCGATCAAGCCTGCTGCCGCGATGAGGGTCCCTGCTTCTTCGTTACCCGGGACCGTCGCCATATGGAATGCAGCGGAAACCCTTCCCAAATTCGAGCCTGACCTCGCCTGGATCTCCGTCTCCACCTTGCGAAGGCCCGAGAAACGCTCCGGCGCGTTCCCGCGCACCCGTCCGTCGCTCAACTCACACCAGCACGGCGCTCCGAAGAATTGAAACGAAACCATCTCGGTGATGTCTTCAACAACCTCAAGCAGAGGGCGGGAACCATTGATATCTTCGAGAATTCGGCTTCGCCGCTGTTCCATCCATGCCAGGCGGGCATTCTGTTTTCGGGCGCGGCGTTCCGTAACCCAGGCCCTCATTCCAAGAATGCAAAGAACAATAAGCAACGCTCCAATCAAGTAGGAAAGATTCCGAACGTTGAAGGGCGAAGGACCCTGGAGGATGGTCAGGTCATCGGATGAACGAACCAGAACAGTGAAAGCGACCGGATCCTGTACCTTGTCTCCACTCTCCAGGATGCAAATTCCGGTTACTCGAATCCACGAGCCGATGGGGACTGCCTTCATCGGAGCCAACCCGAGATCGCTGCCATGCGCTGGATGTTTGAATATCGCGGAGAAAAGCTGGCCGTTCGAAACCAGCACGTACTCATCCTGGGCAGCTTCGCGCACGTCCATCAGGAGGCGTCCCTCCGCGGAAACCAAGTCGAAAGCATGGTCGCCGAGGGCCAGTTCCGATGCCGCTGCCTTGAATGGGGCCACCTTCGACGGGGACGCGCTGTCGTAAATCTCGGCACCCGTAAGAGTCAATGAACCGTTCTGAACTTCAGGGAAGCCCGTCGCCTGGGCCAGATCGCCAATCTGAATCGGCTGCTCGTACTGCGTTTTCAGCCAGAGGCTCTTGTTGCCATTTTGGAGCACTACAGCGGTACCCGGCTGATAGTAGGTGACTGTGCCCTGCACCCGTACGCGTTGTGTCCGATTCTGAACCAGGTAGCCTTGCAACACCTGATCCATTGGAGTGAAGGGAAGCGACTGCGGAGAGATACCGGCGCGCTTCAGGACCTTCACTTCCGAAAACGACTGCACCTCCATCAGGACACCGGTCATCTGATTTTTGCTGTCGAATTTACCGGCTACCGCCCCGGTCACCTCAACCTCAGAATCCAGCAGCGAGGCAAGGTCAACCGTTCCGGTGGCTGCCATTTCGGCATCGATAATCCCGCCATCCATCAGGATCTGCAGATAAATATTTTGAATTCCCGCATCAATCACGATATTCGCGCTTCGGACCGTACCTCGGATAATCGCCCGGCGACAATCAAGTTCGGCCCGAATCAGCTGGCCGAAGTCTGCCTTTACTGGAGAAGGTAGGGGACCATGTCGCAGATACAGGATCCTGTCGCTCTTGATCTCCGGACGAAAACTCGCCCGCGTCTTGCCAATCACCATCACCTGGTCACCGGCTGAAAAGTCGTGATTGGCCGTGGTCTCAACGTAGATGGCCACGTCTCCATCCTGCACGAAGAGATCCACGTTCCCCCGGTTGTAATAGGTCACCGTACCCGTGAAAGCAACCGGAAGCCCCTTGCTGGCTTCTGCATTGCTGAGCGCGCTGATGGTTCGAAGGGAATTGAGGGCAGGCTGATCAGCAGCGCGGCACTGCAAAGTCAGCACAACGGTGATGGCCAGGCAAAAGGCTCCGAGACTATGAATGGCGCTTTTCATCGATCGCGCGATTACTCCTGCGCTCGATCGCGAAGGCTTCAGCGTATGGCTTTCTTCGCGCCAGTCGACTGAGGGCCAACTTCCTCACAGCCGATTTGGGATTCGAGTGCGTCCTTCCCGTTCCGATTCAGGATGGTCGTAATCAAAGTCTATGGGCAGGCGACGCTGGCTGACTCACACGAAAGCGGCAAGTTAGACACTTTGGTGTTGTCTCCGATGTCGCGGAGGCTATGGGAGTTCTCCAAAAAACGCCCGCTCACTGTTCGTCAGGTGCATGGCAGAAGAACCCGTGATCAAGCAAGTTCCTTGTTCCACACAATTTACCCGCGAGACCACTGCTTGATTTCGTTGCAAACAGGGTTCGCCCGATCTGGCAGCAGCGGTCCGCGAACTCAGCGTTCCGCCGCTACGCCCACGATCTCCCCAACGCATTCTCCAAACCCGAGTCGTGGCAATCCGGGTGCCTGGCAATACCCGCGAATCGTGACTCGGTCTCCGTCTTCAAGAAAAGTGCGCGTCTCGCCCGTGGGCAACCGGACCGGTTCACCACGGTGCTTCATCTCCAGCAGACATCCTTCGCTTCCCGTTTCCGGGCCGGAGATCGTCCCCGTCGCCAGCAGATCACCTGGCCGCAGATTGCAGCCGTTACTCGCGTGATGGGTCACCAGTTGAGCAGGTGTCCAATACAGCTCGCGCAGATTCCCGCGGCTCAGTTGCGCGGGCGCGACACCCGTCTCCCGCATCTTGTGCGATTCCAGGTAAACCTCGAGCGTAATATCGAATGCCTCTTTTTCGGAATTCCGCAAATTCAAGTAATCAAGCGGAGCGGGGTCTCCGTCAGGACGCGGAGCAACCGGCACACGATACGGCGCCAGCGCCTCCATCGTCACGATCCACGGGGAAATTGTCGTCGCAAAGCTCTTCGCAAGAAACGGACCCAGGGGCTGATACTCCCATGATTGGATATCGCGCGCTGACCAGTCATTCACCAGGCAAAGCCCGAAGATATGCTGCTCCGCCTCTGCCTTCGGGATCGGCCTGCCCAGAAGGTTGCCGGTTCCGATGAAGATGCCGACCTCCAGTTCATAATCCAGCGAACACGACGGCCCGAACACCGGCGCCTCTTCCGAAGCCGACTTGGTCTGGCCGGAGGGCCTTCGAACGCTGCTTCCGCTCACGACAATGGACGACGCCCGCCCGTGATACCCAATCGGCACATATTTGTAGTTGGGCAGCAGGGGATTGTCGGGACGAAACAGCTTGCCCACGCGTGTTGCGTGATGGATCGACGCATAGAAATCGGTGTAATCCCCGATCTGCGCCGGTAACAGCATCTCCACATCCCGCATGGGAATCAGGAGCGGCTTTACGCGATCCTTCGTTTCCTTTTCTGCACCATCCGCAAGCAATTCCGTAAGCCGCTGGCGCAATACTGTCCAAACCTCTGGCCCAAGGCTCATCAGACTGTTCAGTGACTCCGCACTGCAAGCTGCGAGAGCTTCTGGAGCCAATATGCCGAGAAGTCCCTTGCCGCCGCAGGCCCGCACATCGAGCACCTGGTCGCCGATCGCAACCCCGATCCGCGATTGGCCTCCGTGGTGAAACACACCATACGGCAAATTCGAGACAGGAAAATCCGTTCCCGGATCGTTCGCGCTTTCGATCCAACTCGTCATAGCCATCCAAGCGACTCCAGATCATGAATCGGCTCTTCGAACGAGCAGCTTCCAATGCTGATCAGGAACCGGCTTCGCATCTCTTTCAATTGTTCGACACTCCACCGTCGATCACGCCATTGGATAGTCTCTGCCGATACGCGCCACGCCGACGGATCCTGCTCGTTCATCAGAACCTCTGCTTCACTCACGTCGCCGCCGAAATACAGAAAAGCCGCGGTGCAAGCCACATTCATAAATCCGTGCATGATGCCTTGCAGACTCTGCTCCTTGTAAGTCAGTGCTCGTCGCGAACGCACCGGATGGTGCAACCCTGCGGTCGCCTTGAACGGAAGCCTCTGACCCGCCAGCGCTTTCAACATCTGCACCACTCCAGGAATCGGTGGAATCGCATCGGGAACAACGCCCCCCATCCTGATCTTCGCTCGCCCGCTCGAATCCGCAATTGGCTTCAGCCCTTCGAGACCTGCCGCATCCATGCTGACCTCGAAAAACATCGTAATCTCCATCGGCATCAGCGCTGCAATCCGTTTCACATCCTCTGCACCACTGCACTTGATCTCCACAGCGTCGATGCGGGCTCCGCTCTCCTGAAGTTGTCCCAGAGCGGCGCGATCCATTCCGTCTGTCGCAATCACGCTTAACCGGAACTGGTCGAACGATTCGCTCGCAATTGACCGAAGTTCCTCAACCCGATCGGCATTGACGATAAAGCGTCCCAGCGCCCAGGCATGCTTGCCTTGGCTGTACTCCAGGTAATTATTCGCTGCCGACAGCATGCTCAGACTCGCCGGCGGATACAGACCTGCGTAGTCGAACAAGCCCGCGAGCAGAGTTTCGATGGCAGTCATTTCTTCTTCGACTTGGCTGGCGCGCTCTGTTTGAAGTGCTTCTTCAATCCCTGCCAGCACTCGAAGTATTCGTGTTGCAGGATGCGGGTCTTCATCGCGAACTCCGTCGGACGCACCACCAGCTGCGTCTCGAACATGAATGCCAGCGTGTTGCCGAGATACTGCGGCTTCAACTCCGCCGTTGATGCGCGCTCGAAAGTCTCTGCATCCGGTCCGTGACCAGCCATGCAGTTGTGAAGGCTCGCGCCGCCGGGCACGAATCCTTCGGCCTTCGCATCGTACGCGCCGAATACCAGCCCCATGAATTCGTTCATCAGGTTGCGGTGAAACCATGGCGGCCGGAACGTGTGCTCCGCCACCATCCAGCGCGGAGGAAAGATCGCAAAATCGCAATTCGCCGTTCCCGGTGTATTTGATGGCGCACTCAGCACGGTATAGATCGACGGATCCGGATGATCGAATGAAACCGTGTTGATGCAGTTGAACAAAGCAAGATCGTACTTGTACGGCGCATAGTTCCCGTGCCACGCCACCACGTCGAGCGGAGAGTGATCGATGAACGCCGACCATAGCTTGCCCAGGAACTTAGCCGTGATGTGGAACTTGCCCTCGCGATCCTCAAACGCCGCCACCGGCGCCTTGAAATCTCGTGCATTCGCCAGCCCGTTTGCTCCAATCGCTCCCAGTTCCGGCAACCGGAAGGGCAATCCATAGTTCTCGCAGATATAGCCCCGCGCCTCCTTCTCTTCGAGAACCACGCGAAATTTAACGCCGCGTGGAATCACGCAGATCTCGCCCGGTTTCACCTCGAGAATTCCGAGTTCCGTATGAAAGCGCAGCGCGCCAAGCTGCGGCACGATAAGCATCTCGCCGTCGGCGCTATAGAAGAACCGATCCTCCATTGATGCGTTGCACCCGTAGATGTGGATGGCGAGACCAACCTGCATTGCCGGATCGCCATTGCCGCCCAGCGTCACAATCCCGTCAACGAAGTCCGTCTTCTCCTTCGGAATCGGCAATGGATCCCAGCGCAGCTGGTTGGGCGGCGTTGGTACTTCCAGAAACGGGCCGCTGCGGATCATCTTCGCGGGAATCTCTTCGTATGGACGATGGGTTACCGAAGGGCGTATCCGATACGTCCACGTGCGGCGATTCGTCGCCCGAGGCGCCGTAAACGGCGATCCGCTGAACTGCTCGGTGTAAAGCCCGAGTGGATGTTTCTGAGGCGCGTTCTGGCCATGCGGCAGGCCACCCGCCACAGCTTCCGTGGCAAATTCATTCCCAAAACCGGTCTGGTACCGGAGTTCCTCAGACATGCTCTTCACCCTCTTACAAGCTGTTATGCAAAACCCGGTGCTCCGCTTCGTTCATTGCCTCATACATCTGGTCGAAACTGCTGATCGCAAACAGCGTCTTCTGGAATTCGTCTACCTTCACTGGAGTTTCCAACACCTCGTCCAGCGAAAACTCATGCACGGCGCACTTTCCTTCAACCACGTTCAGGCATTCGCCGTGCGAACTGATCAGGCCGCTGCCATACACCTTGATCTCGTTGCCTTCGCGAATCAAGCCAAATTCAACGGTGTACCAGAATAAACGCCCCAGCCGCTCCAGTACCTGCTCATCTTCAATCGCCGCGCAAACTCGCCCATAGCGCTGCAGAAAGTCGGCGAAAACCTTGTGCGAGTGCATCGGCACATGGCCGAAGACATCGTGAAAAATGTCCGGTTCCGGCGTGTATTCGAGCGACTCACGGTTGCGTAGCCACGTCGTTGTCGGGAATCGCCGCGCTGCCAGCATCTCAAAGAACGCCGGCGCCGGCAGGAATCCGCTCACCGGCGTCGAGTTCCATCCCGTTCTCGGCTCCAGGCGCGCGCTGATAGAGGCCAATCGCGGCAACCGATCTTTCTGCAACCCGATAATTTCAAAACCCTCAAGATAGGCGCGGGACGCATGCTTCTCTAATTCCGGAAGCACGCGGCCCACAAGCTCCGCCCAGACCGCATGTTGTTCGTCCGTGTAGGCCGAGTAATCCTGCTCGATGAGGTAAGGCGCCGCGGCGTGAAGAAGCACTTCGGTTTTCATTCATCCTCCGCTCAGCTACAGGTTGCCCCGCGCATGCTGCTCGCGCTCGATCGCCTCGAACAACGCCTTGAAATTCCCTTTGCCGAAGCTGCGGCTGCCCTTGCGCTGGATGATCTCGTAAAACAGCGTCGGCCGATCCTCCACTGGACGCGTGAAGATCTGCAGCATGTAGCCCTCCGGATCGCGATCCACCAGGATGCCGAGTTTCTCCAACTCCTCAACAGGCTCATCAATCGCGCCCACGCGACCCTGCAACTCCGTGTAATACGTATGCGGAACGTGCAGGAACTCCACGCCCTGCTCGCTCAGCTTTCTCACCGTGTGCAGGATGTCGTTCGTCGCCATCGCGATATGTTGCACGCCCGGTCCGCCGTAGAAGTCCAGGTACTCTTCGATCTGCGACTTCTTCTTGCCCTCTGCCGGCTCGTTGATGGGAAACTTCACATAACCGTTGCCGTTGGCCATCACCTTCGACATCAGCGCCGAGTACTCGGTCGAAATATCGTTGTCGTCGAAATGCTGGTAAAGCGAGAAGCCCATCACGTGCGAGTAGAACTGCACCCACTCATCCATCTCGTGCCAGCCCACGTTCCCCACCATGTGGTCGACGTGGATCAAGCCCGTGGGTCGCGCCACTGGATCGCTTTCAACTGCGCGATAACCCGGCAGGAACGCGCCCGTGTAGTCCTTGCGCTCTACAAACGTGTGGATGGTATCCCCATAGGTGCGGATGCTCGAGAGCACAACCTGCCCGCGCTCGTCCGCAAGCACATGCGGTTGGGCGACGCTGATGGCGCCCCGTTTCGTCGTCTCTTCCCACGAACGGCGCGCATCGTCTACCCACAGCGCGACCACCTTCACGCCATCGCCGTGCCGCCCCACGTGCTCCGCAATCAGGTTGCCTCCGCGGAGCGGCGTCGTCAGCACGAAGCGGATCTTGCCTTGCTGCACCACATACGAAGACCGATCGCGCAGTCCGGTCTCAGGCCCGGCATAGGCCACCAGAGACATGCCGAACGCCGTGCGATAGAAGTAGGCAGCCTGCCGAGCATTGCCTACATAAAACTCAACGTGATCCGTGCCTTTCAGCGGAAGAAAATCCTCGCCGCCAGGGGTCGACTTCGTGATCGCTTCGGAATCCAGATGTGCGGGAGCAGAGTGCACGGTTGCGCTCATTGGGGGTACCTCCTGTGCCGGGAACGAAAGGGAAGTTGCAGGGGAGTTCGCATTCCCGACTGACCCATACTTTAGGACGCACAGAAGACCACTGAGAATAGCCTCCCCTCAAAAAACAATGCGCAAAACCTAAAATTATTAAGCATAATGTTTCAGCAGCTTAAGGATTTCTGGCCAATGAGTCACAAGACCGTTCCGAACCGAATCGACCTCGACGCCATCGCGTGGAAGATCCTCGAAGCCCTGCAGCAGAACGCCCGCGTCTCCTTCGCCGAACTGGGCCGCCAGATCGGCCTCTCCACCCCCGCCGTAGCTGAGCGCGTCCACCGCCTCGAAGAAGCAGGCGTCATTACCGGATACCATGCTTCGCTGGACAGCGCTAAACTCGGCGTTCCCATCCGAGTGCTCGTTCGCCTCACCATCCCCGGCGGCGAATTGCAGATCAATCGCACCGTAACAGCGCTCAAGGAAATGAGCGAAATCAGCCGCTGTCACCGGATCACCGGGGCCGAGTCCTTCATCATCGAAGCCGATGTGATTTCAATTCGCCACCTCGAGGCTCTGATCGACCGTCTCTCTTCCCTGGGAGCCACATCCACCTCGACCGTGCTCTCTTCCCCCGTTGAGCGGCAGAGCTACCGGGCGAAGCAGATTGAATCTTTCGCGAAACTCACCTGAGGGGGCCGGAAATGCGCCTCTTCGTCGGAATTCCGCTGGCAACCGAGGTAATCGACGCCCTGCAGCAAACCACACAAAGCCTACGCTCTCCCACTGACCATCTCCGTTGGGCATCCCCCGAAACCTGGCACATCACCCTGCAATTTCTCGGCGAAACCTCGGTCGAGAAGTACGGCTGCTTGGCGCAGCATCTCGGCGCCATCCAATCGGCGGCAGTTCCCGTCTGGCTTCATGGGACCGGACTTTTCGACCGTGCAGGCGTGTTTTTCGCCGGGGTGAATGTCTCCCCCGAGTTGCGCCGCCTTGAAAAACTGGTCGTCGCAGCCACATCGCCGTGCGGAGTCGCTGCGGAGGACCGGCCCTACCATCCCCACGTTACCCTCGCCCGCGCCAAAGGCGACGACCGTGCTCGCGCACTCCGCAACCTCAAAACCCAGATTAAAAGCGACGTGAAATTCCCCGCGTTCACCGCGCGGGAATTCCTGCTCTATGAGTCCTTTCTCACTCCGGATGGCGCGCGCCATGAGATTCGCGAACACTTTCCCCTCGGCTGATCGCTACAATCAATGCTCCATCCGCGACTTTGTGAGATGCCAAACCTTCATTCCAAAACAGCGGTCACCCTGATCGCAATAATTGAGATTCGAATTTCAATATCGCTGCACACTCGCCGACTTATCATTAGCGATCAGAGCTTCGGAGACAAGATATGCAATCCAAAGCTGCTTTTGAGGGTTTGGCGGGGCCGCTACGTTAGCCTCACCTCCAAGCGAGGATGCTTGGTAAAGTGAATTCACCGAAGTAATTAGTCGGCCAATCCAGCGGGCGGACGATGCCACTAATGAGACACCATCGCGTCGATGTGCACATGAGCCGCGAAGCCGAAAAGCGCGGTCTGGTGGCTGTTAAAGGAGTCAACGACAAAGACTCTCTTCTCGAGTTAGCAAGGAGTTTAGGACGTCCAATAGCGGGCGCTGACGGCCATCTTATCAAGGAGCTGCGCGTGAAGCATCGGGCGGCTGCACTTCCATGCACCCTGAGCGCAGCCTTTGGCACCGCAAGTTTCCCGCTCCATACAGACACCGCGTTTTGGAAGGTGCCGGCGCGCTTTTTGGTTATGCGGGCAATCGGGGATGTTCGTCGCCCGACCATGGTCTATCCGTTCAGCGAATTATTTGTGCTGACAAGCGAGAGGTTGTTTGAGGCCTGTCGTAGGGCGGTATGGACGCTCAAAAGTTCAACTGGACCGGTCTATTGTGGAATGACGTTCCGCGCGTCTGACGAGAGCCGCGGCTTCCGTTATGACCGGCAATGCATGGCTCCCGCAAATTCGGCTGCGCGAGAAGTCGACGAATACATGCACTTCGAAGCTGTCGGCGCGGCAGTCCGACAGGTTTCATGGTCAGATGGAACGGCAGTGGTGATTGCGAACTGGCAAGCTTTGCATGGAAGGGGGCCAGAGCCACCACAAGAGGCAGAACGCATTCTGCAGCGAATTTATGTGAGGTGAAGCGATGATCTGGGAGCGAGATCCGTTGTGGGCAAAAGCCCGACTTTTTCTTGAAAGAGCGTTCGAACAGCCAGCAGATGACCCCCGGTTCGGACTGTGGTGCTCGCTAGGGCTTGAGCTTCTCGCGCGTGCGGCGGTCGCATCGGTTAGTCCAGCGCTTTTGGCGGAGCCGCACAGGGAGCACCAAAACCTTTTGTACGCGCTGGGCGTCGGACCGAAACTCCCAGCTCCGCAGTCGATTAGCGCATCCCAGGTGTTTGCTCAGTGCAAGGGGCTATATGCCGATTTCTCTGAAGAGGACCGCATAGCCTCTATGGCCCTGATTAATCGACGAAACTCGGAGCTACATTCCGCCGAAGCGGCCTTCGAAAATTACCCTTCAAGGCAGTGGCTTCCAGGCTTTTATCGCTCCTGCGCCTCTCTCGTGAAAGCGCTCGGTGAAACATTGGAGAGCTTACTTGGGCGGGACCAAGCCCGCGCCGCCAACGAAGTGCTGCAACAATCGAAGGATGGCGTTCTTGGCCGGGTTAAGGCATCTATAGCTGCATATAAACGGGTGTTCGACGAGAAGGAACCCGCTGACCGCCAGGCTGCCGCGGATGCAGCAAGAGTTCGAGTGGCGAAACTCGTGCATGAGCGGCATCATAAAGTGACCTGCCCAGCATGTGGATCGGACGCAACGATTGAAGGCGACGTCTTTGGACCCGAGCGTGTTAACCACGAAGACCAAGACATCGTGATGAGGCAGTCCGTCACCCCGCGAGTCTTCAATTGTTTCGCGTGCGGTCTAAAACTAACGGGTTATGCCGAGCTTGATGTAGCAGATCTGGCCGGAATTTACACGCGAAGAACTACCTTCTCACCTGAAGAATATTACGGACTGATTGACCCGGAAACTGCGGACATGTCCGAATACGTTGAACGCTACCTTCGAGATGCTCAGGAATACGACAATGAATGACCCTTTGAGGATACGGCGCGCCATGTTCCGCCACGGCGGCCTTAGTCGAAGGAAATCGGTTCGGTAACGGTAAACGCCCTTCAGTCCAGCGATCTCTTCGGAGGCGTCCGTGGGCGAGTAATCGCCAATGCCCTCATCGAGAAATCGGAAGGAAATTTCGCCGGGTATTTCGCAGTTCCGAGCGGTTGATTCCCCACTCCGACCTTTGCTGGCCACGCCTTTTGAGAGGGAGCCACAAAGATGACGGGCTGAACCCCGAGATGACGGAGCTTCAGCCCTGAGGAATGGCTGCGGTTCCTGCAGGGTTCCCCTCATTCCATGTCAATACCCCCCTCTCCAAAATGCGCCCTATGTTCCTCATTCCTTTGCCAAAATAGACCTGCCGGACTTTGCAGATTATTTCTCCGAAATCCCTACACTCGTCTTAGTCGCAAAGAGCAACCCTTCACCGAGCGGCAAGCCGCAACAGCAAGCCGCATTACAGGAGCAGACATCTGCCCCAGAACTGGTGCAAATGCCCCGAAATGGAATCCTAACTCCTTATTTATGAAGACTTTAGATCTTAAGTTATTTGTTTTCAAGAGTTTATAGGACCCCCATAAAAAGGCAACTCTAATGAAATGACGAACTTAAGTCTAAAAAGGAGATTTTTTAAGAGCCGCAACATGCAACCATTTGGTTGCGCTAATTGCCGTCGGCTGCCCCATCCCGGCCGAACACCCCGCCCATGCCCGGACCAACCATGTCGCGAGGACAAGGATGGGGAATCCGCGACGCGTGCGCCACGCTCTCCGCAACGCCAGTTTGTGCGTTCCGCCACCGCCAACTATCATGGTCGCCAATGCCAACCACAACTTGGAACCCGCGCTGAGGAGGGCTCTATGACCATCTTTGCGCCGCCTCCGCCCGACACCAAATCACAGTTGCGCAAGACCATGGGCTTCTGGGATGTGCTTCTGTTCAACATCGCCACCGTCCTCGGACCGCGCTGGATCGCAGCCGCAGGCCACAACGGAACCTCCTCCATCAGCCTCTGGGCTATTGCCGCCGTCTTCTTCTTCGTTCCGGGTGCGCTGGTTATCAACGAACTCTCGTCCCGATTCCCTGAAGAAGGCGGACTCTACGCATGGTCAAAAGAGGCCTTCGGTGACTTCCACGGCTTCATCGCCGGATGGACCTACTGGATCTACACCGTCTTCTATTTCCCCGGCCTGCTGCTGGCCAGCGCCTCCATGGCTGCGTACGTCGTCGGCGGCCGCGGCGTCGTCCTCGCCCAGGACCGCACCTTCCTCCTCAGCGTCTCCCTGGGTCTGCTGTTGGTCGCTGTGGTGCTCAACATCATCGGCCTCAACATCGGCAAATGGCTCCAGAACGCCGGTGGAGTCGGAACCTACGTGCCCCTCCTGATTCTCGCGGTTGTCGCCGTAATCGTCTGCTTTCGCCACGGCACCGCAACCCATTTCACCGCTCGCAATATGATGCCGGTGTGGAACTGGGATACCGTCAACTTCTGGTCGCAGATCGCCTTCGCCTTTACCGGCCTCGAACTCGTCTCGGCCATGAGCGAAGAGGTGCGCGATCCCCGTCGCACCCTGCCCCGTGCCGTATTCGGAGCGGGCGCACTGATTGCTTTGATGTACATCGCGGGAACATTCGCAATTCTCGTCCTCATTCCTGCCACAAGCGTCGATCCGCAGAGCGGCGTATTCAGCGCCATCACCGTGGGCTCCGTCGCTTTGAAAATCGGGTTCCTGGGTATCCTCGCAGCCATGCTCGTCACTGTCGGAAATGCGGGGGGAGTCGGCAGCACCGTCGCCGGAATTGCGCGCGTACCCTTCGTCGTAGGCATCGATCGCTATCTACCCGCAGCCTTCGGAAAGATCCATCCCAAGTGGAAGACGCCCTACATCTCCATCCTCGTTCAGGCAATCCTGTCAGGCGGAATCCTGCTCGTCAGCCAGATCAACGAGAAGACAATCGGTGCCTATCAATTCCTTGTTGACGCCGCCATCATCCTCTACTTCATTCCGTTCTTGTACATGTTCGCAGCCGTGATCAAGCTTTCCGGCCGCAAAGACCGAAAGCAGAATCCTCACGCAGTCCTCGTGCCGGGCGGCAGATTCGGAGTGTGGCTCTGTGGAGGACTTGGCTTCGCAGTCGTCCTCCTGGGAATCATCGTGTCGCTTGTTCCACCAGGGGACTCGTCGAACAAGATCGGCTTCGAAACGAAGCTCATTGCCGGAACACTGCTTTCCATCCTCATCGGCCTCATCCTCTATTGGCGCGGCGCCCGGGCCAAGAGTGCAATCTGATTTCATATCGCGAACCTTGTCTCGCGACCGTCTGGACTTCAGTACCATCCAAGATGCTATAGTCTGCGAGTTTGTGTGAGTCACGAATGACGGAGAGCTCCAAACTTCAAAATCTGATCGGTTCCACCTTCGATCCGCAATCCCCGCGCGCCAGGTCCAATCGTGCCGCGCTCCTCGAAGTGCTTGCCGCCATTCGCTCCCAGGAAGACACGATCCGCCAGGGAGGCGGCGCCAAGGCTGCTGCCGCCCAGCACGCTAAAAAGCGCCTCACCGTCCGCGAGCGCCTCGACCTCCTGCTCGATAAGGACAGCCAATTCCTGGAACTGGGCCTCTGGGCCGCTTACGAAATGTACACCGAGTACGGTGGCGCTCCCGGCGCAGGCGTCGTTACCGGCCTGGGTCGTGTATGCGGACGCCTTTGCATGATCATCGCCAACGACGCCACCGTAAAAGCCGGCGCCTTTTTCCCGATGACCGCAAAGAAAGTCATCCGCGCCCAGAACATCGCGCTTGAAAATCGCATCCCCACCCTCTACCTCGTGGACTCCGCCGGCGTCTTCCTTCCCTTGCAGGAAGATGTCTTCCCTGACACCGATGACTTCGGCCGCGTCTTCCGCAACAACGCCGTGATGAGTTCGCTGGGGATCCCCCAGATCACCGCCATCATGGGCATGTGCGTCGCCGGTGGCGCATACCTCCCCGTAATGACCGATACCGTGCTGATGACCGAGGGCTCCGGCTTGTTTCTCGCTGGCCCGTCGCTCGTGCAGGCCGCCATCGGCCAGAAGACTGATCCCGAAGAGCTCGGCGGTGCTGCGATGCACGCCGAAATCTCCGGCACCGTCGATTTCAAGGAACCCGATGATCACCACTGCCTCGCGCGCATGCGTTCGCTGGTCGACAAGTTCGGAGCGCGCCCGATCGCAAATCCTGCGGCAGATCGATTTAGTCGCACGCCCTGCGATCCCAAATCCGATGCGCCGAAGTACCCTATCGAAGATGCCTATGGCCTGCTGAATCCCTCGCCCGGCTCCAGCAACGTCTATGACATGCACGAGATCATCGCCCGCATCGTTGACCGCAGCGAGTTCGACGAATACAAGGCGGAGTTTGGTCGAACCGTGCTCTGCGGATATGCCCGCATCGGCGGATATGCTGTCGGCATCGTCGCCAACCAGAAGACAAATCAGAACCAGACAGTCTCCATGGGGCCGTCCGCCGGCGCGAAACGAATCGAGGTCGGCGGCGTCATCTACACCGAGGGAGCGCAAAAAGCCGCCCGCTTCATCATGGATTGCAATCAAAACCTGGTGCCGCTCGTCTTCCTGCACGACGTCAATGGATTCATGGTCGGCAAGGACGCCGAGTGGTCCGGCATCATCCGAGCCGGCGCCAAGATGGTCTCAGCCGTCAGCACCAGCGTGGTTCCCAAAATCGCGGTCATCATCGGCGGCAGCTTCGGCGCCGGACACTACGCCATGTGCGGCAAAGCCTACGATCCGCGCTTCATTTTTGCCTGGCCCACAGCGCGCTACGCGGTAATGAGCGGAGATTCCGCCGCCGGCACGCTGGTGGAAATCAAGATCAAGCAGCTCGAGCGCGAAGGCAAAAAGCTGAGCGAAGCGGAAAAGAAGGAGTTGTACGACTCGATCCGCGCCACCTACGAGCATCAGACCGATCCGCGCTACGCCGCCGCGCGCCTTTGGGTTGACGCCATCATCGATCCCGCGCGCACTCGCGAAGCGTTGATCGAGGCGCTCGAATCCGCCGCGCTCAATCCCGCCATCCCCGAATTCAGAACCGGCGTCCTGCAGACCTGAATAGTGGCCGCGGAGGCGCCCTTCAGCGCGCCATCTTTGTTTCGGGTGTCATCCCGAAGAGAGCGTTTCGTGCGATCCGATCAGGATCGCGCTGCGAGTCGAGGGATCTCTCTTCGAGTGCAAATCTGCCTCTTCCCTTTCATGGGCCGACTTCCCAACAATCTCACCGTAGCTCCCTCAGGAGAAGGTAACGTTAACCGACAACGATCACGAGTGCGCTGCTTTTGTCCTATCCCGACGCTTTTGGGAAGCCGGCGCGCAGCGCCCACCTCTCGCGGCGAAGTTTCCGTGAGCTTTCCATTCGATTTTGCCCGCCACACATAGCACAATGTAGAGGCCGCGCGCACGCGCCGCCATTAACCGGAGAAAACATCGCACTTGGACACCGTCACCGTAGTCGAATGCCCGCGCGACGCCTGGCAGGGCCTCGCCAACATCATCCCCACCGAAGAAAAAGTAAAATATCTCGCGAGCCTCGTCTCGCTCGGCTTTCAACACATCGATGCGGTCAGCTTCGTCTCGCCCAAGCACGTACCGCAAATGGCCGACAGCGAAGCCGTCATGGCGCAGCTCAGCCAAGCTAAGCTGCCGAGCGGCGAATCGCCCGACATCATTGGCATCGTCGTCAACGAACAGGGACTCACTCGCGCTTTAGCCACGCCCGGCGTCACGACCATCGGCTATCCCTATTCCATTTCTGCCTACTTCCGCCGCGCCAACGCCAACATGTCCCGCGCCGAATCGCGCGCACTGGTCGAAAAGCTGCAGCGCGACACAAAGGCCGCCGACCGCAAGCTGGTCGTCTATATTTCCATGGCTTTCGGCAATCCCTACGAAGAGCCCTGGGGCCCGGAAATCGTGGAAGACACCATGATCTGGCTGAAAGACATCGGCGTGCGCCTCGTTTCTCTCGCGGACACCGTCGGCACCGCTTCGCCCGAAATCGTCGCGCAGGTTTACAACGCCGCGAGAAATTCCGTCGCGGGTGTCGAGCTTGGCGTGCATCTGCACAGCCGTCCTGATCGCGCCGCGGAAAAAGTTCTAGCTGCCTACAACGCCGGATGCCGCCGCTTCGATGGCGCGCTTACCGGACTCGGCGGCTGCCCTTTCGCAGGCGACGAACTTGTCGGCAACATGCCCACCGAAACGATTCTCGCGACTCTCGCCGCGCGCGGCGTGGCCACCGGCATCGACACCAAATCTCTGGCCATCGCCTGCGCCATGACCGGCGAACTCCGCGAGCGCTACGCACACGCGCCGGAACCAGCGCCCGATGCGCCCCAAGCCGCCAAACCCAGCTAATTCGCGCAACAAACTAATCTTTAATTCGCCATCCCGAAGCGAGCGGAGTGTACGACCCGGTTAGGGTCGCGGCAGAACGGAGCGAGTCGAGGGATCTCTCTTCACTTTTTCCTGCTCATAGCGATTCAGAAATTCAAGGTATCCTTTAGCGATAATCAAAAATGACCTACGACACTCTCCAACTCGAAATCGCCGGCGAAGTCGCCACCATCACCCTGAATCGTCCCGACAAACGCAACGCCATTTCCACGCAGATGATCGAGGACCTACTGGTTGCGCTCGAGAAAATCGAAACGGGTGCCGTCCGCGTCGCCATCATCACCGGATCTGGCAAAGCCTTCTCCGCCGGCATGGATCTCGACGCGCTTCGTTCGCTCGCAGGACAATCCTTCGAGCAGAATCTTGCCGACTCACGCCTCTTCGCCAATCTGCTCTATCGCATTCATAGCTTGTCGAAGCCGATCATCGCCGCCGTGAACGGACCGGCCATTGCCGGGGGTTGCGGCATCGCCACGCTATGCGATTTCACTCTAGCCGTGCCCGAAGCGAAATTCGGCTACACCGAAGTAAAAATCGGATTCATTCCCGCGGTCGTCTCCGTTTTTCTCCGTCGTCAGGTCGGCGACAAAATCGCCCGCGACCTGCTCATCAGCGGCCGCGTCATCGATACGGCCGAGGCTCACCGCCTCGGTTTGATAACCGAAATCGTTCCCGCCGCTAATCTTGCCGCCCGCGCCCAGGAATTTGCCGGCATCCTGCTCTCCGCCAGCCCCACGAGCATCGCGCGCACCAAGCGACTTCTGCTCGGATACGACGAAGCTGCGCTCAAAGCCGAACTCGAAATTGCCATCCGCGAAAACGCCGCCATTCGCTCCACCACCGATTTCCGTGAGGGTCTTTCTTCGTTCCTCGAAAAGCGCGCGCCGAAATGGACGGGCCACTAAATTTGGACGAAGCCTCCGCATGAACGACTTCGCAGAAACCATCATCCGCGTTCGCTACGCGGAAACCGACCAGATGGGCATCGTCTACTACGGAAATTATTTCACCTGGTTTGAAATAGGGCGGGTCGAACTCTGCCGCCGTCTCGGCTTCGAGTACAAAAAAATGGAAACCGAGGACGATACCTTCATCATCGTCGCCGAGGCGCAGTGCCGCTACAAAAAGCCCGCGCGCTTTGACGATGTTCTCGCCATCCGCACGCGCGTGACGCAGTCGCAGCGCCGCACCTTGCGCTTCGGCTACGAAATCCTCAACCACGCCACTGGAGAGCTGCTCGCCACCGGCGAAACCCTACACGTGATTTGCGACAGCCACGGCCGCACCAAATCGCTGCCCGAGAAATATCGCAAGTATTTTCCCGCCTCGCGCCATCACGCCGCCGATTCATCCCCGGCAATACGCAAGATGTGATGTAGGCGTGTCATCCCGAAAGCGAGCGAAGTTTGCGACCCGGCTAGGGTCGCGGTACAACGGAGCGAGTCGAGCGCTCTTCATTTTCTTTTGCCATTGCTTTTGTTTTTACGTTCTCATCCAAAAGCGAGCCGCGCCCGGTAAGGGCGCGGGAAAAATGTTCAGCGAGTCGAGGGATCTCTCTTCGTGTGACGAGTTCGCCCGTCCCTTTCTTACTCGCGACTTCCGCACTGCATTAAAAAAAGAACCCTCGCCCAATTTAACGTTTACCGTCGTCCCCAGTCATGAGAATTTGTCAGTGACATGAATCCCATCCCACTCGACGGCGACCGCCTCACTCTCGAACAGCTTTACTCCATCGCCCTCGAAGCAGCGCCCGCCGAAATCCCGCCATCGGCCCGCGAGCGCATGAATCAATCTCGCGCGGTCATCGAACGACTGCTCGCATCCGACGCGAAGGTCTACGGTGTCAACACCGGCTTCGGCAAGATGGCCAACGTGCGCATCTCGCCACAGGAAATTCGCCATCTGCAGATCAATCTCGTGCGCAGCCACGCTTGCGGAGTGGGCGAACCGCTCAACGCACCCGCCACGCGAGCTGTACTCGCTCTTCGCGCCAACGCGCTCGCCAAAGGACTTTCCGGCGTGCGACCGATCGTTGCGGAAAATCTCGTCGCCATGCTCAATCGTGGCGTTCTTCCGGTAATTCCCTCGAAAGGTTCGGTTGGCGCCTCCGGAGACCTCGCGCCGCTCGCGCATCTCGCGCAAGTCGTAATCGGCGAAGGCGAAGCGATTTATCAGGGGAAAAAATCATCAGGCGCTGAAGCCATGAAGTCCGCCGGCATCGCGCCGCTCGTCCTCGAAGCAAAAGAGGGGCTCGCCCTGCTCAACGGCACGCAAGCCATGCTCGCCGTTCTCGCGCTTGCCTTGCGCGAAGCGGAAATCGCCGTCAACACCGCCGACGTCGCCACGGCTCTCTCGCTCGACGCGCTTCGCGGCAGCCCCGCCGCCTTTGACCCACGCATCGCCGCCGCGCGCCCTTATCACGGCGCAGGCATCACCGCGCGCAACATCGCTCGCCTCGATCGTGGCAGCGAGATTCGCGAATCGCACCGTTCCGCGCTCATCGATCCGCGCGTCCAGGATCCTTACAGCCTGCGCTGCGCGCCGCAGGTCCACGGTGCCGTGCGCGACGCGCTAGCACAAGTTCGCGCCACACTCTCGATCGAAATCAACAGCGCTACCGACAACCCGCTCGTCTTCGCCGACTCGAACGAAGTGATCAGCGGCGGGAACTTCCATGGCCAGACGCTGGCCATGGCCGCCGATCAGCTCGCCGTTGCACTGGCCACGCTCGGTGGCATCTCCGAACGCCGCATCGAGCAGATGACCAACCCGCAGACGAGCCATCTCCCTGCATTTCTCGTGCGCGAAGCGGGACTCAACTCCGGATTCATGATCCTGCAAGTCACTGCGGCAGCTCTCGCCAGCGAAACGAAAGTTCTCGCCGCGCCGCATTCGGTCGACTCGATTCCCACCTCCGCCAATCAGGAGGATTACGTTTCCATGGGCATGGGTGCTGCGAATCGTCTCGCGCCCATGCTCGAAAATCTTCGTCGCATTCTCGCCATCGAGCTTCTCGCCGCTTGCCAGGGTCTCGACTTTCTCGCCCCACTCCGCACCGGCCCCGAAGCTCGCAAGGCATACGACATCGTCCGCTCGCTCTCGAAACCGGTCGACGTCGACCGCTCTCTCGCGCCCGACATTGGAGCCATCACCTCCGCCATCACTTCCGCCGCTTTCAGCTCCCTCCTAACCTAACGCCTATCCTCTTAAGGTTGTCATCCCGAGCGAGCGAACTGTTTCTGTTCGCGACGAGGGATCTACTTTTTCTCTCTCGCCAGGGCATAGCTTCAGCCGCTAGGAAACGAAGCCAGTCAGGGGCGGGCACAAAACGTAGCCCACCGCGCTCGCGCGCTTCTTGCGCGAGCCAGCGGTGGGAAGCCGATGGCGCGCAGCGCCTACCGCTCGCGGTGCAGTTTCCGCGAGCTTTCCTTTGTCAAAATGGGTGTATCTAAGTAAAAAAGCACGGCGGAAATTCCGCCGTGCTCTTTCCAACTCACCGAATTGTCTCAGCTATCGCGGCTATTTCGTGTCCTGATCTCCATCGCTGCCGGCTTGCTGATTCTGTGCCGCCTGGCTCGCCGCGCGCGCAGCGCTGCTAATCGTCACCTTATCTTCACGCGACGCGCTTTGCGTCGCATTCTGCTTGGGCGCGGGCTTCGGCTGAGCCGTCTGCGTTACCTGAGCCGCATGCGCCGCCTGCTGTGCATGGTGTGCACTACTGATGGCATTCGACATTTGATGGATTGCCTCCAACATCGTATCGGCAGGTGCTTCGCCAACTTTAATCGCCGCAATGTGATCCGTTCCACAACACCCATCACAGCGACCGCGCCAAAAATGTTCCAAAACGGTATCCAGCCACGTATTTGAACGGCGCCACTCCCAACGAATAGTGTCCGCAGGGCAGTGACACCGACTCGAACTCCACATCATTCCGCCTCATCGTCTCCAAAAACGACTCCGTAAACTCCGGCCAGAATGTCGGATCGTAACGCCCGCTGATCGCCAGAATCTTCTTCCCCGCCCCGTGCAGCTTCCGCACATACGGCAGCGGACTGATCGGCGACCAAAAATAACTCGCCTCTTCGGGTTTCAGCGCCTCCTTCATCGACTCCCACACATTCATCGTGGTCAGCCCATTTGCCACCACATCTCCAAAATGCGTCGAGACGTGCAGAAACGCGCCTGCGCGCAACCGTGGCTCGTGGCACATGGTGATGAATCCGATGCACGATCCAATGCTCGTACCCAAAATTCCCAGCGACGTAAAACCCTCGCGCTCCAACCACATCAAAGTCCGCCGCACATCCAGCACCGCTTGCCGGTTCGCCTGCATAGTCAGCCCGATGCTCGGCCCCACCAGGTGATCCGCGCGCGGATGCCCCGGCACCGAGCGCCGGTCGTGATACGGCAAGCTCATCTTGATCGCCGTCAATCCTTTTTTGTTCAGCCACTCGCAGATAGCCTGCTGCTCTTCCCATTTCGCGTTCCACTGCGCCAGCACCACCACCGCCGCGCCTTTTCGCGCCACCGGAAAAAACTGTCCGTGCACGCGATTGTTCTCCGCCCAGGGCGAAGCAACCGCGCTCGTAAACGTCAGTACATTTTCTTTGAGTTCGTAATCTTCGGCAGGCGTTACCGCAAACCACTCATCGCTTCGCGCAATCTTCTCTTCCACGAAATTCTTCAAAAACCCGCGCGGATCGCCTTCGTTCGCGCTCCCGCCGATATGCTCCAGCCCCCACGAGAACGGCAGCATCCGCCGGTTCGGTTCCTGCGCCCAGCGCATATGCTCGTATCGCCGTACTTTTTGCTCCACCCATCTCTTCATCGCGCCTTTCGACTATAGCGAAGCTTCTCCTTCGCTCAAAACGTTGCCGCAAGATCGAGCGAACGATCTCATCCATCGCGTTTTGCGGTTTGCAATGCGCTTCTGTCAGTTTTCTCGTCGGCCACTTCGGTGTTCGGCGCCAGAAACGAGGTTTACATGAGTAAGTGGACGAACGGGCCAAGGTACTTACCAACGGGGATAAATTCCGACTGTGACAAAACGCGGAGTACTGTGCCGGTACATGCTATCCGACTACTTAGGAGTTAGCCCGTAAACGATTCACCAATTGGGTCGATCTTTGTGAAACCTCATCTCAATGACCTAAGTGGGATTGAAGTCGGTGCTGACGCGAATGAGCGACTGATTCGAAAAACTGATCAAGCGGGTGAGCCACCCGCGCCTTTCATTGGCAGCAGCAGCACTAGCGTCGCCGACACGAACAACAAAACGCCGGCCAGCCCGAGACCTCCGTAGATTCCGCGCGTTCCCGTGGCCAGGGCCCCAATGGCCGAGGGCCCCACAAACCCGCCCAGCCCCCCGATAGAGTTGATTAGGGCTATGCCCGAGGCAGCAGAAAACCCAGCCAGGAACTTGCTTGGCATCGAGAAAAATGGACCGAAGAAGCTGTAGATTCCCATCGCCACAAAGGACCAGAGGATGATGGAAAGAACGGGGGAGCTGGTTGCGCCCAGCAAAAGCAAGGCTACGCCAGCAATAGCGATAGGAACCGCCGAATGATATCGCCGTTCCTGCCTTCGGTCGGAACTTCGCGAGACCAGGATCATCGTCGCTAAACCGGCTAGATGTGGAACCATCACGAGCGCGCCCACCGCCGTGTTGGAGTAGCCATTCGAAAGTGATTTCACCGCTTGCGGCATGTAGAAGCTCATCGCGTACAACCCAATATCGAAGGCAAAAAGGGCACATGCCAGATGCCACACCCGCGGGTGAGCCAATGCGCGCAACGCCGAGATGGAATGATCGCCGATTTTCTCTTCGTCCTCACGGGCCAATTCCCTGGCGATCCAGCCCTTTTCGTCCAAGGTGAGAAATGTTGCATCCGCTGGGCGGCTCGGCAGCACGAAGTAGGTGAGAACGCCGCAGACGGTGGCGGGAAGTCCTTCCAACATCAATAGCCAGCGCCAACTGCTGATCGCCCCCCAATGCGCGTGATCCAGTATGAAGCCGGAAACCGGAGCTCCCAGAATACTGGCCACTGGCAAGGCTGTTACGAACAGGGAGATTACGCGCGCTTGGTCGCGCTGGGGGAACCAATACGTCAGATACAGAACGATACCCGGGAAGAAACCAGCCTCGGCAACGCCGAGCATTAACCGCGCAACATACAACTGTTGCACGCTATGAACAGCTCCGGTAAGCATGGCTACGATCCCCCAACTGACCAGAATGCGAGAAATCCAAATGCGCGCACCGATCTTGTGGAGGAGAAGATTGCTGGGGACTTCGAAGATGAAATATCCCCAGAAGAATATCCCGATAAGCAATCCAAACTGCGCGCTGTTGATGGCTAAATCAGTGTTCATCGTCAGCGCCGCAAAGCCAATGTTGATACGGTCGAGATAAGCTACAACGTACAGAAGAAAAAGGAGGGGAAGGAGCCGGCGGCGCAGCTTGCTGGTGATCCTCGACTCGACATCGTCCGTGGCGGTCACGTTCCCGGCAGCGACGAAGGTTGTCACGTTCGCGCTACCGTCGGAAGGCGATTGGCAGTCGCTTGCCGAACTGTATCAATCGCAGCCTGGTTACTGGACACGATGGGTATCCCCAATTTTCTGCGAAGCGGTTCGATAGCCTCGATTGCGCGCCAGTTTGTACACGAGAGAAAAATGCAGTCTGCAGCGCACCCGACGACTTGAGACTCCACAAAAGCGACGATCTCCGCGGGTGTGACCCTCCCAATTTCGAGATTCGCGCGGATTCCCATCCCCGCTGTTTTGAGCGGTGGGAACCCGGCCTCGGCAAGAGAGGCTCCGATGCTGCTGGTTAAGTCTTCTATGTAAGGCGTGAAAATCGCAATCTTGCGTGGCCCAATGTCGCGCAACTGCGTCAGCACGGCCCGAAGCACGGTGACCGCCTGGGCATTGGTTCCTTTCGCGATCACCTCACGTATTCCGTCGTCATGCGCCAATGTTCCGAGCGCACCCGCGGACGTACAACCAAACACTACGACATCCGGCTCCGTGGTCCTCACCAGTTCGACTGCTTTGGCCAAACCATCTTCGAGCATCTGGACTTCCGCTTCGCGCGTCACCTCCTCGAGGAAGATCCGTGTCGTACTCACAATACAGTCTGGTCCGAGATGCCGATGAAAATCCGGCTCCATTACGGTGTTGGACGATGGCACGATAAGGCTGATATTCAATGGTTGAGCCATTTTCAAGTTGGGCGTGTGGACAAGCGTGCGTTCCACACCAATCGGAACATTCCACTCACCAACAGCTGATTCGCTATTTCTCAGCGCCGGTTATAGCACATGTGGACTTCGACACAATCACTTGGACGATTAACGCATTATGAAAGGGCGCCCTTTGTAGTAGGTTTTGATCGTTCGCACCAAGACCTACACAGGAAGGAGCGCCCTCATGAATGACGCCAAGTATATTGGGCTGGATGTACATCAGGCAACGATCTCGGCTACGGTTCTCGATTCCGCCGGCAAGCAGGTGATGGAATCGATCCTCGAAACGAAAGCAGCAACGATCCTGCAGTTTGTTCACGGATTGCGCGGAAGCTTACACATAACCTTCGAAGAAGGCACCTGCGCGCATTGGCTGCACGATTTGCTGAAGCCACATGTCAGCCAGGTGATTGTCTGCGATCCGCGGAAGAATGCTCTGCTGAAAGCGGGCAACAAGAACGACCGCATCGATGCTCGCAAGCTGGCCGATCTTTTGCGCACCGGGCTGCTTTCGCCGGTCTACCACGGAGAGAACGGCATACGAACTTTGAAGGAGCTGGCCCGCAGCTATCTGGCAGTGACGCAGGATCTCACGCGGGTGATGAACCGGCTGAAAGCACTCTACAGAAGCTGGGCCATTCCTTGTGCGGGTGAGCGAGTGTACTCAGCGCGCCATCGCCAGCAGTGGCTGATCAAGATTAGCGAACCGGGTGTGCGCCGCCGGGCCGAGTTCTACTATCAGCAACTTGACGCGTTGCGATCACTGCATCGCCAGGTGCGGCACGATCTGTTGGCCGAAAGCCAAAAGCATCGTGCGACGGAGTTGCTACGCCAGATTCCTTCGATTGGTCCGATTCGAGCAGCCCTGCTGATTGCTTTGATCCAGACACCGCACCGCTTTCGTACCAAGCGACAGCTCTGGGCCTACAGCGGCCTCGGTTTGAAGACTTACACCAGCGGCGAATATCGCTACGTCGCAGGACAACTCCAACGAACGAAGAGACCTGTTTCGATCCGAGGACTCAACCTCAATCACAATCACGATCTGAAAAACATCTTTAAGGGCGCAGCCATGCGAGCCGCGATCACCGCTGGACCTTTACAGGATGTCTATGCCGGCATGGTGTCTCGCGGAATGAAACCGTCGATGGCGCGTCTGACGCTGGCCCGCAAAATTGCCGCGATTACTTTGCTGATCTGGAAGAAAGGATTGCGTTTCGACGCTACATTTCTGAAGCAACAAGCAGCTTGAGCGCTTGCGGAGAACCTTGTCGTCGCGGAGTCACTTCGGCGATGGTCGTGATCTTCCGGCGCTCTGGTTCGAGGGTGAGCATCCATAACCGCGTTAGGCTAAAGAGTGCTTTGTGCACCGAGTCTCTCGATTAACCGTATGCCCCCTCGGACAACCAGAAAAAGCTATAGGCCGCGAGCCTCAGATAGAACCATGGTTGGCAGTTGCAATCGCTCTGCTTGTTGCGCCTGGCAAATCGGCCGTCGATTCCGAATCACGATGAACCCGCAGAACGAACACCGCCGCTCCGTATCGCAACGCGGGCTGGATTTCATTTCGATCTCCAGCTATCGGCGAAGTGTTTTTCTTGACATCCCCTTTCATAGAACGCCGTACCGTCTATATGGAGTACTAGCCCACCACTTGTCAGTTCGCCACCTTATCTGAACAGCCCTGAACGCCCCGCTGTGATGTAATCTCAGGCCGGATACCAGAAACCACGATGACCATTCCACCGGCCGTTGTTCTTGCTGTGGCGGCAGAGTTCTACTTATTTGCTTGGAGGTATACCCGCGATCGCCGTCCTGAGCGAGCGGAGCGAGTCGAAGGATCTCTCTTCTTTTCCGCGAGCCCTCACCTCCTCTGCCTACTCTCCCTCCTTTAGCACTCGGGCACGATTCTCCCCGCCCTCCTTGAGCCTTTGCCCGCACTGTGGCAGATTCAAATTGTGGATCCCGCCATCCTGATCATCGCCATCGTGCTGCTCTTCGGACTCGTCATTGGCAGCTTTCTGAACGTCTGCATTCTGCGCATTCCCGAGGGCAAGTCGATCGTATCGCCCGCCTCCGCCTGCCCGAAGTGCGGCGCCCACGTGCGTCCCTATGACAACATTCCCGTGATCAGCTATCTGCTGCTCCGCGGGAAATGCCGCTCCTGCACAACGAAAATTTCGCCCATGTATCCGCTGGTCGAAGCGCTCACCGCGCTGCTTTTTTACGCCTGCTATCGCGCCTTCGGCCTCACTCCCGAAGCGCTAAAATGGGCCGTGTTCTCCTGCCTGATGATCGTGCTCGTGTTCACCGATCTTCGCGAGCGCATCCTCCCCGATGTCGTCAATTTCAGCGGCTTCGCCATGGCGCTGGCGCTCAGCTTCTTCACCACGCCCGTCGACGGCACCGCTGCTTTTCTCGTCCGCCACACGTTCACGGCAGCAAACCTTCCCGTCCCGGTGCTCTCTTTTCTCGACGCGCTTCTCGGCGGCGCCATCGGCAGCGGCCTGCTCTGGCTCGTTTCCGAAGCCTATTTCCGACTCCGTCGACGCGAAGGCATGGGCCTCGGCGACGTCAAAATGATGCTAATGGCAGGCGCGTTCCTCGGCACGAAGCGCACGCTACTTACAATTTTCGCTGGATCGGTTCTCGGCAGCTTTCTCGGCGTGGCTTTTATTCTCGCCCGTCGCAAAGGCTCCGACTACGAACTCCCCTTCGGCAGTTTTCTCGGTATGGCCGCGCTTCTGGTGGTCTTTTTCGGCACGCCTGCCATAAACTGGTATTTGTCTGCCATGCGCCTGCGATAATGTTCGGTGTCGGGGAATAGCCTATGACGTTGCTCACGCAAATCCAGACCCTCCCCGCGCTTCATCATCGCGCTCCGCAAATCCCGTCCGTCACCGTCGGCTATCTTGCGGGCTTGTTCATCCTCCTTGCCTTTCTGATCGTCGGATTCATCATGGTCACCCGCAAAGTTCTCGCCGGCTCCGGGTCTCATCAAAAAGGGAATTGGGAGAGCGAAGGCCCAGGCACGGAAAACGCCTCCGCCTTTATGACGGCGTCCATGCAGGGCGTGATCGAAAAGCTGCGCGCGCAGGAAAAAGAACTCGCCCGCCTGCACCTTCTCGCCCAGGAGCGCGCCCAGGAATCCGAACGCCTCACCGAAGAAGTTACGCGCAACATGCCCACGGGCTTGTTGCTGGTCAACGCCACCGGCGCCATCGGCTCCGCCAATCCCGCCGCCGAAGAAGCTTTAGCCATGCGACCTCTGCGCTATCGCTCTTACCGCGAAGTTCTCGGCGCGGATTCCGATCTCTCTCAGATGCTCGCCGCTTGCCTGCACGACGGCAAAACCTTTCACCGCGGTGAGATCGAGCATCTCACCCGCGAAGGCGAGGTCCGCCGCCTGGGCGTTACCATCTCGCCCATTTTCCGCCACGTGCGCAATCTGGTGCGTGTGCCCGAAGGCGATTCCGCTTCCGTGCCCGAAATGAAAATCAGCGGCGCGCTCTGCCTCATGAGCGATCTCACCGAGATCACCGCCCTGCAAAAACAGATTCGCTGGAAGGAAAATCTCGCCGCGCTCGGCGAAATGTCCGCCGGCATCGCCCACGAATTCAAAAACGCTCTCGCCACCATTTCCGGCTACGCGCAAATGATCGCCAGCGAGGCCAGAACCGGCGACATTCACGATTCCGCCGACCGCATCCTCGACCAGACCCGCTCGCTCACGCACGTGGTCACTGAATTCCTGCGCTTCGCCAAGCCGCTCGAAATCTGTTACGAAACCGTTCCAATGCAATCGGTCGTCGAGCGCGTCGCCGCCGAGGTGCGCGAAATCTTCCCTCAATGCGCCATTTCCTGCGAGGGCGCTTTTGTCGACCTTCCCGGCGACGAAGCTTTGCTGCGCCAGGCCCTGCTCAACCTCGTCCGCAACGCCGCCGAATCCGTTCGCGGCACTCCCGAGCGCCCGCAGGTCACCGTTTCCGGCACCATGGAAGAACTGGCCAGTCGCAAATGGCAGCGCATCTGCGTCTCCGACAACGGCCCGGGCATTCCGGACCACGACCTGCCCAAAATTTTCCTGCCCTTTTACACCACGAAATCCGAAGGCACTGGACTCGGACTCGCTGTAGTGCAAAAAGTCGCCCTCCAGCACGGCGGCAGCATCGAAGCGCGCAACCGCCAGGGCGGCGGAGCCGAGTTCATGCTCTGGTTACCTTTGCGGCAGGAGCCCTCGCCATCAGTGTTCCCCTCCCAGGCCGTTCGCCTCTAAACTAGCTAGGGCGGAATTTCGCCCGCAGGAGCAATCTATGCGCTCACCTATTCGTTCATTGATTCCCATGGCGGCGTTAGCCATCTTTGTTTGCGGCCCGATTACCAGCCGCTCGCAGGAGCACAGTTCTCAAGGCGGTCAATCCGTTCCGCCTTCCACATCCGCTTCCGATCAAAACAAGAACACCACTAGCAGCGCCGGCACCGAAACTCCCGTGACGCCCCCTGTGCAGGGGTCTCTCGCCGACGCCGCGCGCAAATCCCGCGACCAGAAAAAATCCGAAAAGCCTGCCAAGGTTTTCACCAATGACAATATCCCTACCTCCGGCGGAATTTCCGTTGCTGGCGCTCAGGGCGCGCCGAAGGAAGGCGCCGCGGCAACGGAGACTGCCAGTGCTTCGGGCAATCCCTCCGGCAAGGATGAAAAAGCCTGGCGCGATAAATTCGCCAAGCTGCGCCAGAAGCTGCAAATGGACCAGGAAAATCTCGACGTCATGCAGCGCGAGCTCGGCGTCCTCAGCATGCAGTATTACCCTGACCCGAACAAAGCCATGCAGCAGCAGTTGAGCCGCGACGACATCAACAAGAAAACCTCCGACATCGACGCCAAGAAAAAAGATGTCGAAGCCGATCAGCAAGCCATCGACGACGCCGAAGACGCCTTGCGCAAGGCCGGCGGCGATCCGGGTTGGGCCCGCTAGCCGACGCAATGGAGCCGGTACTTCTCGTCGAGGACAAGCCTGAGCTGCGCGCCATGCTGCGCAAGTCTCTCGAGCGCAACGGCTACGCCGTCGAGGAAGCTCCCGACGGAAACGCCGCCATCGACAAGCTGCGCAAGCGCCCTTATCTTCTAGTTCTCTCCGACTTGAAAATGCCCGGGGCTTCCGGCATCGACGTGCTGCGCGAAGCGCGCCGCGCCGATCCCACGTTGCCGTTCATTCTTGTCACTGCGTACGGTTCGGTTGAAGAAGCGGTCACCGCCATGAAGGAAGGCGCGTTCGACTTCATCCAGAAGCCGGTCGATCTCGATCATTTAAAGCTTCTGATGGAGCGCGCCGCGCGGCAGCAGGAACTGCTCCGCGAAAATTTGCTTCTGCGCGAAGAATACGCCGCGCGTTACGGCTTTCCGCGCATCGTCGGCGAGCATTCTTCCATGAAGGAAGCCAGCCAGATGACCCAGCGCGTCGCCGCCACCGATTCCACCGTGCTGCTGCTCGGTGAAAGCGGCACCGGCAAGGAAGTTTTCGCGCGCGCCGTGCACCATCTGAGCCCGCGCGCCGATCTGCCCTTTGTGGCCCTGAACTGTGCCGCCATTCCCGAAGGTCTGGTCGAGAACGAATTATTCGGACACGAGCGCGGCGCTTACACCGGAGCGGGCGCGCGCAAGATCGGAAAAATGGAGCTCGCGCATCGCGGCACTCTGTTTCTCGATGAAATCGGAGAGCTCCCTCTCGCGGTGCAAAGTAAGCTGCTACGCGTGCTCGAAGAACGCAAATTCGATCGCGTCGGCGGCACGCAGGAAATCGAAGTGAACGTGCGCATCATCACCGCCACTAACAAGGATTTGCGCGCCGCCGTCGCCGACAAGACCTTTCGCGAGGACCTTTACTTCCGCATCTCCGCGGTGCCCATCACCATTCCGCCGCTGCGCGAGCGCGGCGACGACGTTTTACTTCTCGCGGAGCATTTTCTGGACAAATTCAAGCGCGAATTCCGCAAGCCAGACCTCGCTTTGACCGACGAAGCGCGTTCGCGCCTGCGCTCCTACTTCTGGCCAGGAAATGTCCGCGAATTGCAGAATGCCATTGAACGCGCCGCCATTCTCAGCAACGGCTCGGACATCGATGCCGCGGCTTTGCGCTTGCCCGAAGCCAGGCCCGCAACCGAAGAATTGCCCGGCGGAATGCTCGAAGAAGAATTTCTCTGGGAAGGGCCGCTCGAAGAAGTTTCGCAGCGCGCGGTCACGCACGTGGAGCGCTTCAAGATCCAGAACGCGCTGCGCGAATCGAAGTGGAACAAAACCCGCGCTGCCGAAAAACTTGGCGTCTCCTACAAAACTCTGCTTTCCAAAATCCGCGCCCTCGGCCTCGAAAACTGACATCGAGCGCCTTTCTCGATGTCATCCCGAGGGCAGCCGAGGGATCTGCTTTTTCTTTGTCGTTGCTTCCGCCGTCATTCGGAGCGGAAGCGAAAAATCCCTCTTCGCCGTTGGGTCGTAGCGGCGGGACTTCCGTCCGCCAGCCTTGCTTTGTGGTTTGTAGGTCGTAGCTTCGTAGCTTCAGCTACGACAAAACGGCCGGCGCGAAGCGCCCTACCCCTCGCGGTACCTTCCCGCGAGCTTTCTGTTTCCGTGGCTTCTATTTTGGCATCCCGAGCGACCGCAGCGCCGAGGGGTCTCTCTTCGGTTTCGCATCTCTCTTCGCGCAGTCACGGCGCCTCGTTCCCTGATCTTCTGTTGACCACTCGCCTTTCCTAGCCACTCGTCACTAGCCACTAGTCACTAGCCACTGTTCCCCCTCATCCGGTTCCAGTCGATCCTCCACCGTCCCCGCGGCATCTTGAGCCACACCAGCTTCCGCACCGGCGTCCCGCGCGCATGGTGATATAGCACCGCCGCCCGCTGGTAAAACCCTCGCGTGTGTGGCGACCCAACGTATGCAAAACTCTTGCAGTCCAGGTGATGGCAAAACTCGTGGCATAGCGTGCTGAAAAACGTCCCGTAAGATGTGACCTGCTTGCGAACCGCCGTGCGCATCCACACCCGGATCACCAGCGTCTCCGGGTGGTAATCGCCGAAAAGTTCCGACGACCAGCCACCTTCGCGCACGCGCAGCGGCCGCGCCGACAAAATGCGCAGCTCCGGCCTTTTCACCCGGTAGAAATCCGCGGCCACCCCTATAAAATCGTTGCACGCGTAGAGCACCGCCGCGGGTTTGCCGCTCTGCATCGCCGATTCGATCGCGCTCGCGCGCGCGCGCAGCCGCTCGTCGGCCGGCACCGGCAGGTCCACATGCTGATCGCTTGCCTGGTACTCGCCCAGTCGCGACGCTTGCCGCGGTGGAACGTCTGTGAACATTACAAAATATGTTTAGCGGAATGCGCCTCGGCTCGCAAGTTCACTCATATATGTACGGGCACACGCGCTGATCTATCCTCGTTTTTGCATATACTGGGAGCGTATGAAAAATAAGAATTCTTTTCTCGCGCCCCGTCGCGCCTTTGCGTTCTCCAGTTTCATTGTCTTGCTGGGCGGCCTTTCCGGCTGGAGTCTCCTGCGCGCGCAAGCGCAGCCACCCGCGCAAAATCAGCCCGCGCCCCAATCCGCCTCGAAAACGCCCCAGCTTTCGACTCCGAAAATGCCGCAGCCCTCCAATCCAAAAGCATCGCAGCCATCGTCGCCATCCTCCGCGTCCCAGCCCGCCGCGCACATCGACCGCGCCGCTATCGTGAGCCATCTGAATCTCGCCATCAGTTGGTATCGCGATGCCAGCAGCAAAGTGCAGGCTCCTGGGGAGCCCAGCGACGTGATCTATCGCGACAATGCCCAGAATTTTGCCGCAGAAGCGCTTCGCCTCGCCTTTGAATCCGCGAAAGAGGAAGCCGAAATCATCACCACGGCCGATAAGGGCGACACCGGCGACGAAGACAATCAGCCAGACGCCTCCGGCCAGCCTAATTACACCCGCTTTCAGACTCGCCTGGCCGCGCAGATGGCCAATCTCCAATCGCAGATCGACGCCCAGAACAAAGCTATCGCCAGCGCCTCAGGTCCAGCACGTCAGCAAGCCACCGCCAAGCGCGACACTCTCCAGGGCCAGATGGATCTCTACAAGTCGATGCAGGATGCCGTGCAGAAAATGGCCACCTTCGCTGAGACCACGGAAGCCTCAAACAGCGGCTTGGCCGGAACCATCAACACTTTGGCGCGCTCTGTTCCCGAAGTGCTCGCCAATCCCAAAAACACCGGGAACACCAAATCTCCCGCCACGCCAATGCCTGTCGCCTCCACGCAAGCACAAAATTCCAATCCCACCGGACTCGTCGGCCAGATGGTCGGTTTATATGACCAGCTCACCGACATGCACTCGCTCGATGGAATGGTCACCGAAACCGGTCGCGTGCGCGATGCCGCCAATGTCGTTCGAAAGCCCCTGCGCGACAATCTCGTCGCTACCATTCGCGCTGGGAATATCGTCCTGAATCAGAATCCGAACGCTCCGTCCACGCAGAATCAGCCCGCTCCGGCTTCGCCGCAATCCGCGGCGGACGTCCAGAAGCACTATCGTGACCTCACCGCGCAGTTCCGCTCTTACTCCGACGCCATGGTTCCGCTCGCCCAGGAAGCGGCCGTGCTCGATCAGAGCCAGGCAAATTTCCAGGAATGGCGTCGTTCCATCGCTCGCGAATCTTACGTCACCCTGCAATCGTTGCTCACGCGCGTCCTGGGTATCGCCATCGCGCTAGGCGCGGTGTTCCTGCTCTCCGACCTTTGGCGCAGGCTGACGTTCCGTTATATCCGCGACGCGCGCCGCCGCCGCCAATTTCTCGTGCTGCGGAAGTTTGTCATCGGATTTCTCTTCGGCATCGTGATCATCTTGGGCTTCGTTAGCGAGTTTAGCTCTCTGGCCACGTTCGCCGGATTCGTCACCGCAGGCATCGCCGTCGGCCTGCAGACCGTCCTTCTTTCCGTCGCCGCGTATTTCTTCGTCATCGGCCGCTACGGTATTCGCGTCGGCGACCGCATCAGCATCTCCGGCGTCACCGGTGATGTGATCGACGTCGGCTTGGTTCGTCTCTACATCATGGAACTCGCGGGACCTGCGGTCGATCTTTATCCCACCGGCAGAATCGTCGTCTTCTCCAATTCCGTGCTATTTCAGGCCGCCACGCCTCTCTTCAAGCAGCTTCCCGGCACCGATTACACCTGGCACGAAGTGGTGCTCGATCTCGCTCCGGGCGGCAATCACAAGGTTGTCGAGCAGAAAGTTTCTGCCGCGGTGAACTCCATCTTTGAAAAATATCGCGCCAGTCTCGAGAGCCAGACCGGATACGTGGAAGGTCACATGGAATTTCAGCTCAAGTCGCCCGTCCCGGAATCCAAGCTGCAATTCACCGATACCGGACTCGAATTGATGGTCCGCTACCCCGTGGAGCTGCGAAAAGAAGCGGAAACCGACGACCTCATCACACGCACTTTGATCGACTCGATTGCCGGCGACCCGGAGCTGAAGGCGGGTGTCAACGGCTCGCCCAAAATCCGCGCCGTCGTCAAAGGCTAGCCAATTTCATTTTTTTAAGCTTCGATTTGTTCCTTGGTTCGCTTCGCCGGTATTTTTGCTTTGATCTACCTTTGGTTGGGTAGCGCTTTGGTTGGGTAGCGGCGGGTCTTTGACCCGCCCTGCTTCGCGTCTTTGATTTGTCGTCCCAAGGGAGCGCATCGACGAGGAATCTCTCTTGCCTTTGCTTTTATGATTGTCATCCCGAGCGCAGTCGAGGGATCTGCTTTTTGTTTTGTTGTCGATTGCGCCGTCATTCCGAGAGGCTGTGACCTTTTTTGATTATGCGCGTAGCCGCGCGGACTTTAATCCGCCATCTTCGTTATTGCCATCAGCGCGCCCTTACCTCCGCCTCGTCACCAATACCGCCGCCCTTGTCATCCCGAAGCGAGCGCCTTTCAGCGAGTCGAGGGCTCTCTCTTCGTGTGCGGATTTCGCCGAGCAGTCTGGTCGAAGGCTCGGCAGTTGAGTTTTCTAGCCGCTCATCACCAGCCAGTCGCCACTGCTTTTCCGCCGTCATCCCGAGCGAGCGTAGCGGCGAGGAATCTGCATTTTCTTTTGCTGATTGATTTACGCCGTTATTCTGAGCGCAGCGAAGAATCCATCTTCGCTTTGCCCTTGTTTTTGTTTTGTGTGTTTCGGTTCCCTGGCGGCCGTATTCAGCCCGTCATTATCTTTTCTTTTCCGTTATTTTTGCCTAGTTCTACTTTTAATTTCGCAGAGGCGGCCAGCCTTTCAGTCCGCCATCTTCTTTTTTAAACGGTGTCATCCCGAAGCGAGCGCCTTTCAGCGAGTCGAGGGCTCTCTCTCCATGCGATAATTTCGCCCTGCTCTCTGCCGCTGGGCCCTCATTCTGAGTGCAGCTACCGCGTGCGACGAGCTTCCGGACGCAGCGGCTGCACTGGGTAACTGAGGGCGAAGCGCATACCGCTCGCGGTGAAAAAAAGACCGCGAGCGTCTGTGGTTACATCCTTGCCTCCTTGACGTCCTTTACCTCATCTATCTCCTGCGCTTCAGAGGCTCATCCCGCCATCTACCACAATCTTCGTTCCCGTAGCTTTCCGCAGATGCGTCACGCAGGCTAGGACCGCTGCGGCAATGTCTTCCGCTTCCACTACCGTCTTCAGCGGGGTCTTCTGCGCAAGGTTCTCCAGCGCCGCGCGATCGCGACCCGGCACGAAATCGGTCGCCACAGGACCTGGCGAAACGCTCAGCACGCGAATCTGCGGCCCAAGCGCCCGGCCCAGGGTTGCGGTAAGCGAATCGAGCGCGGCCTTTGCCGCGCAATAGGCCACGCTGCTACCCACGCTGGTGAACGCCGCAATCGAAGACACATTCACCACGACGCCGCTGCCGCTTTCCCGCAGCAACGGCGCCATGGCGCGGATCACCGCAAAAGGGCCGCGGACATTCGCGATCAAAACCGCGTCCATGATCTCGTCCGTCATGGCATCGAGATCAGCCGCGGGAACCATCCGCGTAAAGCCAGCGGAATTCACCAGAATGTCCGCGCGCCCGTAAGCCTCCCGAATAGTCGCCGCAGCCCGCTGGATTGTCACCGAGTCCTCCAGCGACATGTGCACAGCGAGGTGTCCGCTGCCCGCCAACTCGCCGACAAGACGTTCTGCCCGCTCGTTCCCACGATGATAGCTCACCACTACTTTTGCGCCCTTATTCGCAAAGATGCGAGCGGTAGCGACGCCAATTCCGTTGCTACCTCCGGTGATGAAAGCGACTTTTCCAGCCAGCGCCGAAGTTGCAGGTTCCACCAAGGTGTCCTCCTCAGTTGCCCCACCAAAGAACGGCCATTGTACTCAAATCTGCTACCGCCGTACCGGCCTTGCACACAGCCGCCCGGCGAGTAATTCATCTAGCGTCCGGCTCATCTTGAAAAAGGGGTTGCCCCAAATCTGCGGCTGGGCGTGTCAATACGGTGCATTGGGTATCCCGCTTTTAGTACTCCCTGTAATTTTTTCTGAACCACATTTTTTTGCTCGCTTTCCACAGCTTTTGAACCGAAGCACTTCAGCACCGCTGAATACTAACCGCCGCGATCAATCACGACCGCGCGATCCAGTGTTCCTACGGCATTCTTCCTTTCAGGCGTAACAGCTTTTGTATATGGCACGCCTACTCCCAGCGGGTTAAGGTCAACGCGCATTGAAGTTCGAGTCGAGATTAGTGGATGGAGGAATCCGATTATGGAGCAAAATCAACTCAAGGAACTGTACGTCGAGGAACTGAAGGACATCTACAGCGCCGAAAGCCAACTGGTAAAGGCTCTGCCGAAAATGGCAAAAGCTTCCAATTCAGACGAGCTTCGCTCGGGCTTCGAGGAGCATCTGGAACAGACCAAGGGGCACGTCAAGCGGCTGGAACAAATCTTCAGCGCGCTCGGCGAAAAACCGACCGGCAAGAAGTGTAAGGGCATGGAAGGGCTCATCGAAGAAGGCTCGGAAATGATGGATGAGGATCTGGAAGACGAGGCGCTCGACGCGGGGCTGATTTCGGCCGCGCAACGCGTGGAGCACTACGAAATCGCCGCCTACGGAACCGTTCGTACCTACGCCACCATTCTTGGCGAGGACGAAGCCGCTTCGCTTCTCGAGGAAACTCTCGAAGAGGAGAAGGAAACCGACCAGAAGCTGACCCAACTCGCCGAGCAGATCAATGTCCAGGCTGCGGGGGAGGGCCAAGAAGGACAAGAAGAGGAAAGCGAGGAAGAAGCGACTGCCTCCCGGTCCAGCGGCAGTTCTTCCCGCGGCTCGCGTTCCGCGGCAAAAGGCCGTGGGAAAGCACGGGCAGCCCGCGCTTAACCGGACGATTCGTGTTAGTTCCATCAACTTACTTCCATTAGCAAAAAGGCTTCGAACCGGAAACGGTTCGGAGCCCTTTTTCTTTTCATCTCGCCTTTCCACGAAACGCAAACGCTCGGATACAATACGTCCGCCGATGGTATGATCCCCCGGTTCTAAAATTTATTTCCCGGAACATTTCGCGATGCCGAATAGCACTCTGCCCCGAGTCACCATGGACCAGATTAACGACGCCGCCAAACGGCTTTCGAATTGGGGACGCTGGGGCCCCGATGACGAGATCGGCACGCTGAACAACGTAACGCCGCAGGACATCGTCAACGCCGCGAAGCTGGTCCGCAAAGGCAAAGCTTTTTCGCTCGGGCTTAATTTCGACAATAAAGGACCGCAGAACGGCAAATGGGGCGGGCGTTTCAATCCCATTCACACCATGCTTACCTCCGGCACGGACGCCGTTGCCGGGCGCCACGAGAAAATCGGCATCCGTTACGCCGACGACATGGTTTCCATGCCGCTGCAGTGTGGAACGCAATGGGACGCGCTGGGCCACATCTTTTTCGGTGAAAAAATGTGGAATGGCTACGATGCGCGCCTGGTGGATTCAACTGGTGCTGAAAAAAACGGCATTGAAAAAACGCGGGACAAAATGCTCGGCCGCGGCGTTCTGCTCGACATCGCCCGCTTCAAAAAAGTGGACTCGCTGAAGGATGGCGAAGGTATCAGCACGGAAGATCTGGAAAAGTGCGCCGCCGCGCAAAAAGTGGAGGTGCGCAAAGGCGACTTCGTGATTTTTCGCACCGGGCATATGGAGCGCTGCCTGGCCTCGGGCGAATGGGGCGGCTACGCTGGCGGCGACGCGCCGGGCCTCCGTTTTGAAACCGCGGACTGGATTCGCCGGACCGACATTGCCGCCATTTGCGCCGACACCTGGGGCTGCGAGGTTCGCCCGAATGAAACCGACGCGCACATCAGCCAGCCCTGGCACTGGATCGTGATTCCCATGATCGGCGTCACCATGGGGGAAATTTTTTACTTGAAGGATTTAGCGGCCGATTGCGCGCAGGACGGCGTGTACGAATTTTTCTTTTGCGGCCCGCCGTTGCCGATCACCAAAGCCGTGGGCTCGCCCATCAACCCCATGGCGATAAAATAAAAGTTGTTGCGGTTATGTTTGTTGCGGTGTCATCCCGAAGCGAGCGAAGTTTGCGACCCGGTTAGGGTCGCGGTGGAAGGGAGCGAGTCGAGGGATCTCTCTTCGGTGTTGCCCGATGACGACCACCGAGCCCAATTTCGTCACCGGAGAAGCTTAGTTAAAATGAGGTCTCAATTATGCCGAAGTATCTGAAGAAAGCCATCGCGGACAGCGCCATCGAAGCTGCCGACATAAAAGTACAGCAAACCGTCACAAAGATTATCGCCGACGTGAAACAGCGCGGCGATGCTGCCGTGCGCGAACTCTCCGAGCGCTTGGATCGCTGGTCCCCGCCCAGCTTCCGCCTGTCGCAGAAAGAAATCGACGCGCTGGTCGCCTCTGTTCCCCGCGAGACCATCGACGACATCGAATTCGCACAGGCACAGATCCGCAAGTTCGCCGAATATCAGAAAGCCGCGCTGCGCGACATCGAAGTCGAAACGCTTCCCGGCGTGCGCCTCGGCCACAAAAATATTCCCGTCGGCAGCGCCGGATGCTACGTCCCTGGCGGACGCTATCCCATGGTCGCATCGGCGCACATGAGCATCGTTACCGCGAAGGTCGCGGGCGTGGGACGCGTCATCGCCTGCACACCTCCCATCGACGGCAAAGCATATCCCGAAACGATCGCCGCTATGGCTCTCGGTGGCGCTGACGAAATTTATCTGCTCGGCGGCGTGCAAGCCGTCGCGGCGATGGCGCTCGGCACCGAAACCATCGCGGCGGTCGATATGCTCGTCGGCCCCGGCAACGCCTACGTCGCCGAGGCCAAGCGCCAGCTCTTCGGACAGGTCGGCATCGATCTTCTCGCCGGACCAACCGAAGTGTTGGTCATCGCCGACGAGTCCGCCGACGTGGAAATGGTCGCGGTCGATCTGCTGGGACAAGCCGAGCACGGCCCCACCTCGCCCGCCGCGCTGATCACCACGTCGGAAAAATTGGCGAACGAACTTCCCGCGGAAATCGAGCGCCAGCTCAAAATTCTGCCGACCGCCGACGTTGCCTCCGTCGCCTGGCGCGACTACGGCCAAATTATTTTGGTCAGCGATTTCGACGAAGCCGTGAAAGAAGCGGACCGGCTGGCCTACGAGCACGTGGAAATTCTCACGCGCAATCCGCGCTACTTCCTCGAGCACATGAAAAATTACGGCGCCATGTTCATCGGCCCGGAAACCAACGTGGCCTTCGGCGACAAAGTGATCGGCACCAATCACACGCTTCCCACCAAGCGCGCCGCGCGCTACACCGGCGGCTTGTGGGTCGGGAAGTTCATCAAGACCGTCACCTACCAGGAAGTCACCGGGGACGCCAGCGTAAAAATCGCCGAATATTGCTCGCGTTTATGCGCTATTGAGCGCTTCTGGGCGCACAAGGAACAGGCTGATTTGCGCTTGCGCCGTTACGCAGGCAAGAACGTCGGCCTCGGCGCCAAGGCCGAAACTCCGTCCGGAGGCCAGTCATAAGCGGCCCTAGCACAGCAATAGAATCAATTCCCCCTTCATTTCGGCTCGACGGCCAAATCGCGCTGGTTACCGGTGCGGGACGCGGCATTGGCGCGGAAACTGCGGTCGCGCTCGCAGGCGCGGGCGCGGATGTGATCCTGCTCAGCCGCACGAAAGCGGACCTCGACGGCGTGGCGGAGCGCATCGCGGAGCAACGCGGGCGTCAGCCCGGCCGCGCCAGCACCATCGTGTGCGACGTGAACGACGGCGCGCGTGTGCGCGCTGAAATCGAGAAACTTGCCCGCCTCGACATTCTCGTCAACAACGCCGGCTCGAATATTCCCGAGCCGTTCGTCGACGTCACAGAGGATCATCTCGATCGCGTGCTCGATCTCAACGTGCGCGCTGCTTTTCTGGTGGCGCAGGCCGCCGTGCGCAAGATGCTCGAAGCGCCCGACCGCAGCGAAAAAGGCGGCTCGGTCATCCACATTTCCTCGCAGATGGGCCACGTCGGCTCGCCGCGCCGCACGGTTTACTGCATGACCAAGCACGCCATCGAAGGGCTTACGAAGGCGATGGCCGTGGAACTTGCGCCGCAAAACATTCGCGTCAACGCCATCGGTCCCACGTTTCTCGAAACGCCCATGACCGCCGTGTTCTTCGAAAATCCCGAGTTCCGCGCCTGGGCGCTCAATCGCATTCCCATGGGCCGCATCGGACGCATGGACGAAGTCACCGGCGCGATCGTCTTCCTTGCCTCGCCCGCCGCTTCGCTGATCACCGGCGCGAGCCTCACCATCGACGGCGGCTGGACCGCGCAGTAGCTTCGGTTTGAAGACGCTGGATCCGAGTACTTTCGTCTCTAACTTTCGTCTCTATTCGGGGATGACATTTCTTCTCTTATCTCCTTCGAGCTATTGGCTTATATCCGTAACGTGGCTGATCCAATAAATCTCCCGCCGCCATGGACGCAAAAGGAACGCGTTTGGGATTTTCTGAGGGCGTGCGCCAACTTGCCGTGGGCGATTGTGCTTGGTATCAGTTTCGGATTTTGGTTCGTAGTTTTCTTGCTAGGTACCACGTGGCTTGCTGAAGGTCTTTGGCATCCCTCGGCAGATTCCAGACTTTTAGCCGGGGGGCCGGCCGTCACTGCAGTGATCGCGGTGTTGTTGATGATCGCTTTTACTTATTTCACGATGGCGTTGCGTCGTCGCATTTTGTCCTTCCTCCTGGCCGCGAGCGCAGGGCTCTTCATTCGCCTCTATCCACGAGAACGTCAGGTTATAGGCGATAGCCGAATACAGTAATCGGTGCCGGGGCTACTGGGCCCAGTCGGCTATAAAAACGTTCGTTTCGTGCGGCGCGCGGCCGTTGCGGTTCGAAGACCAAATCAATTTCTTGCCATCGGATGAAAACATGGGGAACGCGTCGAAGCCGGGATAATAAGTGATGCGCTCGAGCCCGGTGCCGTCCTCATTAATCCTGTAGAGATCGAAGCCAGCCGGGTCCTTGGTGTTCTCCACGTTCGACGCGAAAATAATCCGCTTCCCGTCCGGGAAAAAGTAAGGTCCGAAATTCGCCGCGCCGTTGTGCGTCACCTGCCGCTTGTTCGAGCCGTCCGCGTTCATCACAAAAAGTTCGAGATCGCCGGGGCGAATCAGCCCGTGCGAGAGCAGCTCTTTGTAATCCTTGATCTGCTCCGGCGTCTTGGGATGCTCGGCGCGGTAGACGATTTTCTTGCCGTCGTAGGACCAAAACGGCCCGCCATCGTAGCCCAGCTCATGCGTAAGCTGCTTCACGTTCGAGCCGTCGGCGTCCATGGTGTAGATGTCGATGTCGCCATTGCGCGTGGAAGTGAACACGATGTGCTTGCCGTCGCGCGTGATAGTTGACTCAGCGTTATACCCCGGCGCTTTCGAGAGCGGCTGTATGTCGCTGCCGTCGAGTTTCGCTGTGTAAATTGTGTACGTGTTGTAGATCGGCCAGACGTATCCGTGCGAATAGTCGGGCAGCGGCGGGCAGGCCGTGCTTGCGGCAAACGTGGATGAATAAAGGATGCGCGGCTTGTTCGGGAAAAAGTAGCTGCAGGTGGTGCGGCCCTCGCCGTTGCTCAACATTTTTATGGTGCCGCGCGCCGCGTCCATGTCGTTCACTTCTTTACTCACCGCTTCGTTCGTCGGATGCCCCGCATCGTCCGCGCTCGTGTGCGCCACGGCCATGGTGTAAATCTGATCGCACGGAATGTTCGGCCCCATGGCCGCGCCGGTTTTGGGATCGTAGAACTGGCCCTGGTGCTGGAAGGTGATGTACTTGTCGTCGATGGAAAAGTAGGCTTCGGCGTTTGTTCCGCCAAACGTGAGCTGGCGAATATTTTTCAGATGCTTTTCGCCGGGAAATGCCAGTCCGGCATGATCCTTCGTGACGGCCGCAGGCGCTTGCGGAGCGGCATCGGCTCGTTTGTGCGCGCCAAGAAACAGCGCGCCAAGACAAACCACAACGCCGGTAATAAGCAAGGACCGCCTCAGGCCGGATTCGGTTTGCATTCGTATCTTTCCACTTCGATTAACGCGTTTGCCATCGTTTTTGTTTTTGCGCCGTCTTTCTGAGCGGAGCGAAGAATCTCTCTTTGCTGTTATTGTCAGTCAGCCGCAGCGCAGGAAAAAGCTGACGAGCTGAAGCCTTCGGCTACCAAAGCAAAACAAAACCGAAGAGAGATCCCCCGACTCGCTCCGTTTTACCGCGACCCTAACCGGGTCGCAAACTTCGCTCGCTTCGGGATGGCACCGTTAACAGAAAAAACCTTGCGCACCAACAGCAGTGCGATCACCGCCGCTGCTCCAGCGTCACTGGCACGGTCAGCTCTTTGCCGTCGCGCGTTACCGTCACCTGCACCGTCTGGCCCACTTTGCTGGCGCGCAGTGCGTCGGTGAAATCGTAGAGGTTCAAAATTTTCTTGTCGCCGAATTTCACCAGCACATCCCCGCCCTTGAGTCCCGCCTTGGCCGCCGGAGAATTCGGCTGTACGTCGCTGAAGCGCACACCATTTTCGGTCTGCCCGAAATCCGGAATCGAGCCGAAATACGGGCCATAGCCGCCGCCTCCGCTCGTGGCCACGCCTTCGTGCGGATTATTCTTTTCCACCACGGTGACGAACTCAGGCCGCTGCTTTTGTTCATCAATGTCGAGAGCAACTTTTGCCACCATGTCCACTAGCGTGGCCGCGTCCGGCGCATTGATTTTGTCCCAGGTGTCGGACGGCCGGTGATAATCAGCATGCAAACCCGAGAAAAAGAACAGCACCGGAATTTTCTTGGCGACGAAAGAAGTGTGGTCGCTCGACCCATAGCCTCCGGCCGAGTTTTCCACGTGAAATGGAAAACCCTTTTCCGCGCTGGCGAGAATCTCGCCGAAGTCCGATCCCGTGCCCACGCCGCCGACATAAATCTTTTCGCCGCGGATGCGCCCGATCATGTCCATGTTGATCATGGCCACCGCTTTGTCCAACGGGCGCGTGGGATCTTTCACCCATTCGGCCGAGCCCAGCAGCCCGAGTTCCTCGCCCGCGAATGATTCGAACATAATCCCGCGCGGAAGCTTGCCTTTCATCGGCGCGAGCATTCGCGCCAGATCCAGCAGGCCGGAAGTGCCGGAAGCGTTGTCGTCCGCGCCGGGATGAATCTGGCCGATCTGCGAAGGCGCCAGCGAATCGTAATGGCCGTAGCCCAAATGATCGTAATGCGCGCCGAGAACCACGTATTCGTCGGACTTGCCGGGCAAATACGCCAGCACGTTGCTGACGGTGTTGTGCAGCGTCTCAATGTTCACGTCGATGCTCAGCCCCAGCGATGAAGGGAACGCGAAAGATTCCGGCTTGCCCGAAGTATCGATCTGCTTCTGCACGTCTGCCAGCGACTTTCCGGCCGCCGCGAACCACGTCTGCGCCGCCGTGTTTTTCACCTGCACCAGCAGGATGCCCACATTTTCCGGCCCGCTGACGCTGCCAAAGCGCGTCAGCGAATCCTGCTCGCCGCTGTCCATTTTGCCGTTGACGATGACCACCGCTTTCGCGCCATGATTCCGCGCGTTAATCGCTTTGGTCACCAGCGCGGCGTGCCGCGTCAATCCCTGATTCCCGCTTTTCGCGGCGAATCCGGCCGGCTCGTAGCGCAACAGCACTACGATTTTGTCTTTTACGTCGACGCCCGCGAAATCGTCATAGCCGAATTCATCGGCGCTAGCGCCGTAGCCCGCGAAAACCAAGCCTCCGCTCGCTTCACCCGTCGACGAAAAGCTGAACGGCACGAAATCGTCGTTGAGCTTCAGTTCGTGCTTGGCCCCGCTCACATCCGCGGTGACTTCGTTCTTGCCGGCCAGCTTCGCGCCGGTCACCACGCTGAATGGCTGAAAATATCCTTTCGTCCCGGCAGGCTCCAGCCCGGCGCTCTTATATTGCTGCTCCAGGAATTCGGCGGCCTTGGCGATACCTTTCGTATCGTCGCCGCGGCCTTCCATATCGGGCGCGGTGAGCGTTTTTATATTATCGAGATAACGCGCGGCATTCGCCGGGGCCACGCCGGGAGCAATTGCTGGTGCGGTCGCCGTCCCCTGGGCAGCAAGCTGCCAGGCCAGCATTCCCGCCAGCAGCACAAGTATTCCCATGGGAGGAAAAAGCGGGCGCAAGCGGCGGCCTGGGAGGCTGCGCCAGACTTGTAGAATTTGTCGCATAGGCAAGGAAGAATCGTATGTTGGCATGTGTCTCCTGTCAAATTAGACGGAGCTGCGGACAATCCGCTCGATTGAAAGCTGAAACCGAGCTGCGAAGGGTGCGGCACCCGGCTTACGTTTGACGTTTACGCGCGATACCAAAATCGTCGCTTATCACTAAAATGAGGAGTGGATCTATGCCAAAGAAAATCAGGCCGGTGCATCCGGGAGAACATCTTCGCGAGGATTTTCTCAAACCTATGAATCTCAGCGCGAATCGTCTGGCGATGGACCTGCACGTGCCGGTTACGCGCATTGCGGACATCCTCGCTGGGCGGCGCGGGGTTACTTCCGACACCGCGCTTCGGCTGGCGCGTTATTTCAAAACGACTCCGGAATTTTGGATGAACATGCAAACGCGCTATGAACTGGACGTCGCCGAAGATGAATTCCTGTCCCGCATTGTGCGCGAAGTGCACCCGCGCGAAATCACCGCGACGCGATGAATGTGGCTTTCCCGGATTTTCTCCAGGCAGAGATGCCCGCCGCTACGGTCCGGGACCGGGCACAGGTCGCCTGATTCGCCGGCGGATGCGTTCTTGCAAGGTTTTGTTGTGAGGGGGGCGAATCTGGGTTAGGCTTGAAACCATTAAGGAAGGCCCCACGTCGAACCGCCTAGAGGAAGCGCTGCACCGTTTTTCCATGCGTGGGGTGTGGCGTCCCAGCGGATTTCAGCATTCGACAAAGTGGGGAGGGAGAGACTGATGAAGCGGAAATTCTGGCTTTACGGAAGCCTCGGGGTAGGCGCACTGGCCCTGACGTTGTCCGCGTTTCAGCCTGGTGTGTTTGGCCAGCCCGGCGCAAACAAGGCTAATAAGGATGCCGTCGCGGGAACCGATCAAGTTACAGGGCTCGGATCGATTTCCGGAACCGTGACCGGCCCGAAGGAATTCAAGGCCGCCAAGGTCTACGCCAAGAACCTCGACAAAAACGTCACCTACATGGTGTTCACCGAAGGCGGAAAGTATCAGGCCCTCGATCTCTTCCCGGGAAATTACGAAGTACGAGCCGAGAAGAACGGATTCACCAGCCCGGACGCGCAGAAGGTTACCGTCAGCGCGGGCGGAACGGCGAGCGCTAATTTCACCCTGACGGATGGCACCTATCGCCCTGCGCAGCAGATGCGCACCGGCGTGCCGATGAACGAACCGCTCGTCGAATATGACAAGCTCTATCCTCCGGGCCCCGGCCGCGTGACCATCGAACGTAGCTGCATGCGCTGCCATGGTCCAGACTTCCTCCCCAACAAGCAGTGGGATGCGGATCAGTGGAATGCGGGCATCGACCTGATGATGTCCACCGCGCCTAATTCGAATCCTCCGGGACGCATCAATGAAGTCAGCGTGCCGGGATTGATCCAGGGTGAAGAGCGCAAGACGCTGGTCGATTACCTGGTGAAGAACTTCGGGCCGGACAGCACTCCCCGCGGCTTGGCCATTCAGGAAGCCCCTATCGATGAAAAGGCGCTGGGCAAAGCGGAATTCATGGAGTATCAACTTCCGCCGCTGCCGAATGGCAAAGAGCGCCGCTTCCATGACGAGCACCTGAGCCAGAACGGCGACGTGTGGTACGTCGACACCAACGGCCTGCAGATCGGCAAGATGGACCCGCGCACGGCCACCTGGACGGACTATGCTCTACCCGATGCCAAGTACCGCGGCCATGGTCTGATCCAGACCAAGGACGGCGACATCTGGGTTGCCGGGCACACCGCTTTCGTCCGCATCGACAGCAAGACCGGAGAGATGAAGTTCTATCCCTACGATCCCAATTCGCCGCGTCCACCGCACGGCAACACGCCGTTCGCCGATTCCAAGGAGAGCGTGTGGACCACCTTGATGTGGACCAACCAGGTCGCCAAGTACGATCGTCAAACTGGTGAAGTTTCGCGATTCACTCCTCCCACTCCTTTCGGCGGTATCTATGGGATGGTGATCGACAAGCAGGACAACATGTGGGCTACCGAATGGATCAATTGCAAGATCGAGAAGTTCGACACTAAAAACGAGAAGTTCACTGAGTACACGCCGCCCGATAAGCCGTGCAACGCGCGGCGCGTGTTCGTCGACCATGCCGGAATGGTTTGGATCCCCATGGACTGGCCCGGCAAAATTGAGAGTTTGAATCCCAAGACCGGCCAATTCACGTCGTATCCCGAACCGGTGCCGCATGCCTTCCCCTACGACATCCAGGAGGACAGCATGAACAACCTCTGGATCGCCGACTCCGGACAAGGTGGCGGGCTCTATAAGTTCGAGCCCAAGACCAAGAAGTTCACCTACTATCCGGCGGAGCAGCGCACGGATATGCCGAAGATCAGCGTGTCGCAGGAAAACTCCATCTGGTACACCACCCGCGGCGGCAGCACCAAGACGCAGTCGCTTGGCGTGTTGTATCCGGACAAGACCAAAATCAAGACTCTGGCGGCTTACCTAGTTCAGTAAGCCCGTTCCGTAACTCGCTGGTTCGGTAAAAGGCGCGAAGGAAGAGGGGAGCCGCAACGGCTCCCCTTTTTTTGTGCAGCCGAGCCATCGGGAAATCCCCTATGGCCGCAGATGCCGCTACTGCGCTACCGTGTTCTTCGCGGTACCCGCATGGACATGATTCGAAATAAGAGCAAACGCGCGCGGCACATTACCAACGCGCTGGCGGTGTTTGGCGCGGGAGCGCTGGTGTTTCAAACTTGGCGTATCGCGCTTGCGGTAGGAGGCGAGCCGACCAAATATCGCGTCGACCGTCGCCGATTGCCTCCCATCGATTCGGAAGACTTCCTGCAATATGTCTCCGCGCTCACCGACTCTCCGCCTCAGACTTCGCGGATTTCCGTTCTGCGCAATGGTGAACGGTTCTACGAGGCCGAGTTGCAGGCCATCCGCGAGGCAAAGCATTCCATCAACCTGGAAGCGTACGAGTTTTTTCCGGGAGAGGTGACGCAGGACGTTCTGAAGGCGCTGAGTGAGCGCGCCCAAGCGGGCGTGGAAGTGCGCGTGGTCATCGATGCGATTGGCAGTTTCGGAACGCCTGGTTCCTATTTCGACGGGCTGCGTCAGGCCGGCGGACGCATGGTCTGGTATCACCCGGTGAATTCGAAGGATTGGCCATACCTGAATCATCGGTCGCATCGCAAGCTGCTGGTGGCGGATGGCCAGCTGGGATTTATTGGCGGCGCGGATTTCGCCGATCATTGGCTGAAGGCCACGAAGGAAGGTCCCGCTTGGCGGGACACTGTGCTGCGCGTCGATGGCGGCACAGTGTCAGCCCTGAACGCGGTTTTCGCCGAGAACTGGTTGGAGTCCACCGGCGAAATTCTGGCTGGGAAAGACCAGTTTCAATTCGCCCCGCTTGAAGCGGGCGTGCAGGCGATGATCGTTTCCAGCACGCCTCACGGTGGCACCAGCCGCGCTAGGATGCTGTACCAGACCCTGATTGAGGCCGCCAACGAATCGATCCACATCACCACGCCCTATTTCGTGCCGGATCGCAGCGCGCGTAAGGCCATCCTGCGCGCGGCAAAGGATCGCGGTGCCGAGGTCAAGATTCTGACGGTAGGCCCCCATAGCGACCACGCCATGACGCGTCGTCTGAGCCGGATGTTCGACAAGCCGCTCGCCGCGGCAGGGGCGGAAATCTACGAATATCAGCCTTCCATGATTCACGCCAAACTGATGACGATTGACGGGCTTTGGGCGGTGGCTGGCTCGACCAACTTCGATCACCGTTCGTTTGATCTCAATGACGAGGTGAACATCCTGATTCGCGACCGAGGATTAACCGCGCAAATCGAGGAAGATTTCGCCCGCGATCTGGAACAAAGCCGCCGCCTTACACTTCGAAGCCTGAAGCACGCCGATCTCGCCGACCGCCTTGTGCAGGATGCCAGCTGGGTGCTGCGGCGCGAGGAATAGCGCTTGGTGCACACGCGCGAAAAAGCAGCGAGTTCGGAGGAAATCTTCATGGACACTTTTTCCCCGTCCTGATAGGCTCGCGGGCGTTGCCTTCTCCAGGCAAGGAAGTTCGTGGATGTCCCGGAAAGTGAAAGTTTGTGTGTGTGGTGTAACTGGTTGGCAGCGCGGCACGTCTGAGGCACCGCGCGTTCAAAAGGAGCAGTGAATGTCACGACATCAAACGCTGAGTTTAGCGGCGGCAATTTTATTTTTTGCGTGGGTGGCGCCGGCGGCGACCATTTCGGGCGTGGTGCGCGGACCCGACGGAGCGCCCTTTCGCGGCGCTAAGGTCAAGGCGCAGAATGCGCGCACGCGCATGAGCGTGATCGTCTTTTCCGATAGCGATGGTCACTACAAAGTGCCGGAGCTGCCCGCAGGCGATTACCAGGTGCAAGCCACCGCGATCGGCTTCGCCAGCGATCCGAAGTCGGGCATTTTCCTCAACGCGAGCCAGGATCAGAATCTCGACTGGACCATGGAAAAGCAGATGGTCAGCTGGCAGGACATCCCCATCTACCAGGGCATTCAGCTCATGCCGGATGGCAAAGGCAAAGCGCGCTTCGTGCAGACCTGCGGCGCCAGTTGCCATGGATTCCGCAGCATGATCGACATTCATCGCGACCTGAAGGGCTGGCAGGATGCAGTGGCGGATATGCGCACGCGCATCGGCGGCGGCGTGATCAACCAGATCAAAGGCGATCAGGACGCTTCCGATTTGGCGTCGTGGCTGGCGAAGACTTTCGGCAGCGGGCCGGGAGCGGTAACGGAATCGCCTGCAGATATGCCGGGCTACAAGGATATGGAACAACATTTTACCGACGACGGATTGAAAATCGTTTACGTCACCTATGAAATGCCGCCGGGACGCATGACTTGGGACGTGACGCCGGACAAACAAGGCAACGTCTGGTGCCCGTACTTCGGCACAGCGAACGGCGTGGGCAAATTGAATCCGGAAACCGGCGAGCTGAAAGAATATTTGCTGCCGAGCCAAACTCCGCGCGTGGGCACGCGTTCGGCATACGTGGGGCCGGATGGAACTTTGTGGCTGGTGATCGAGACCGGAACGCTGGTGAAGATCGATCAAAAGACCGGGAAGATGACTGAACTGCCGGCTCCGGAAGGACCGGGGCGCAGCATGAACACGGTGCGCGTGGATGCCAAGGGCATTGTTTGGGTTTCGGGCGGCCCGCATTCCTGGCGGCTTGATTCGAAAACAAACAAGTACACGCCGGTGACCGAAACTACCACCTACGCCGCGAATTTCGACCAGTTCTATAACATCTGGTTTACCGAAGGGAACGGAGCGGGCCGAATTTTCAAGGTGGACGACAAAACGCAGAAGGTGTCCGCATGGACGCCGCCAACTCCGGGCAACCGCCGGCGCATTCAGGTGGACTCACACGGCATCGTGTGGTTCGCGGAATTCGCCGCGGGGAAAGTCGGGCGTCTCGATCCTGAAACCGGCGTGACCAAGGAAATCACCTTGCCGGGCGCGGAGCCTGCGCCTTACGCCATCGGCCAAGACAAGGACGGTATCTGGTACGGCTCCGGCATGATGGACACCGTGGGCCGCATCGATCCCGACACGCTGAAAGTGACCGAATATCCCGTGCCGGAAATGGGCAACGGCATGCGTGAGATCAACAACGACACCAAGGGCCACATGTGGTTCGCTTCGCCGGGAGATAACTTCGTCGGCTACATGTACCTTGCCAAGTAAGAAAGTGGCTAGCTACACGTGGCCGCTGGCTAGTACAGCTGCGACTTTCCGTGGAGCTGACATAGCAGTCCGTAGTCATTAGACCAAACCGAAGCGCACGACTGTACGAGCGGGAAAAAGCAAGAGCGGCACGGCCGGTTCCACCCGCTAAGGGTCGGAGACCCGAGCGTGCCGCTTTTGTGTTTTCAGCGGGCAGCCATATGGTGTTGCGTGGAAAATCGAAGACAGATTCTTCGAGCATTCAGAGCCGCTACTGGAACACAACAGGGCTGGAGTTGGAATAAAGGTGAGAGAAAAAGGCAGAGACAGGCTCACGCGAGCTAGATTCGGGCTATGCCGTTCGGGTCAAAACCCACCACCACGCGGCCTCCCGCAATGATCACCGGCCGGCGGATCAGGTTCGGCTCTTTGGCCATCATGTGAATGGCCTGCTTGCGCGTGGGCGGTTCCTCTTTCATGTTTTCTTCGCGGTAAGTGGCGTTGCGCGGATTCAAAAATTCTTTGTAATCGCGGTCACCGATAAGCTTTTCGAGTTCCGTGGGACTCAAGCGCTGTTTGGCAAGATCGCGGAAGTAAAGCTGGTAGCCACGCCGCTCCAGAAATTTGCGCGCTTTTTTGCAGGTGGTGCAATTGGGTTTGTGCAGAAACTGCACGACCTTCCCTGAACGCTTTACCTTAGCGGCGGAATTCCGCGCGCGGGTCGTTCGAGATTTCGCTGCACTTTTTGCTTTGCTAAAACCTTTCATTGCTGGGACTCCTCAGTAGCGTGGAACGTTGGGATCAATTTCGGCGGACCAGCGGTCGATGCCCCCGGACATGGAGCGCGCGTTTTCGAGGCCCTGGGTGCGGAGCCAGTTGGCTGCGTCCAGGCTGCGCATGCCGTGATGGCAGAAGAAAATAACTTCGCCCGCTGCGTGAAGTTTTTCGAGGTTATTTGGAATCGTGCGCAGCGGAATCAACGTGGAGCCTTCGATGTGGGACGCGTCATATTCCCAGGGCTCGCGGACGTCGATGAACACGAATTTTTCTCCGCGGGACAATTTTGCCTTCACCTCGGCGGGTGTAATTTCGATTCCGACGCTCTGATCGTCTGCCATTTTGACCCTAATTTTCTGGATTTTGATGTCGCGCCGCGAAGGCTTCTTTCAGCACGATTTCGCTTGTTTCTTTTTGCGAGCGCCGCAACAAGCTGCGCATTCTTGCGCGAAATTGCTCCGATTTGCCAATGTCAAAAAACTGCAATTCCCGGCTGCGCAGGCCTGCTTTGCACGCAATTTCATGCAATTTCTTGCACTCTCGGAGGGCTCTTTTGCCTTCGCCGCGTCTCGCCTGCTCCGCGGCAACTGGCGCCGAGAACCCGCGCCACTTGGCGCAGCGAGAGAATACCACGGCTGCCTAGACCCGGGTGTACTAGTAACGTGTGACCGGGATTCCTCCTGACGAGCGCTCGGTGCGAATCGCATGGCTAAATGGGAAGCGGATACAAGAGCGATCCCTCGTCGCGAAGAAAAGCGCTTCGCTCGCTCGGGATGATAGCGTAAAAGGAACAGGAATTTCAAAAGCGAAGAGGGATGCTTCGCTGCGCTCAGAGAGTGTGACGTTATTCCGAGAAACGCGAATTTTGTCGCGCAACTCGATTCTTTTCAGTATCGATTTTCGCGCAAAATCAAAAAAGTCACAGCCTCTCAGCATGACGGCGAACAACAACGACAAAGTAAAAGCAGATCCATCGACTTCGTCACAGCGCCCCTGACCGGGGCGCACCTACTCCGCTCGGGATGACGACGTAAAACAAAAGTTGGCGGACGGAAGTCCGCCGCTATGTGCGCCGCTACCGAGGCGCGTGCGGGGCTCAGACGAAGAAAACTAATGACAGGAGCGATCAGGCGCCGCGGAATTTTGGCGGGCGCTTCTCGAAGAAAGCTTTTAAGCCTTCGGCGCAATCCTCGGAGAGGAAACAATGGGTCTGAAGACGAATTTCCTCGTCGAGCGCGTCTTCCAGCTCCTTGTGACGCTCCCCGATCATGGTGCGCTTGATGTCTCGGTAGGCAATGGGCGGACCGGCGGCAAGATGCTGGCCAAGTTCGAGGACCTTCTCGGCGAAGATTTCGTGCGGATAAACTTCATAGACGATGCCGATGCGGTGGGCATCTTCCGCCGAAAGCTTCTCGGCGGTATAGAAAAGCTCCGATGCGCGAGAGAGGCCGACCAAGCGCGGAAGAAAAAAGGTGGCGCCAAAATCGGGATATAGGCCGACGCCGGTGAAGGATTGCGTGAAGATGGCGGAATCGGAAGCGACGCGCAGATCGCAAGCGAGCGCGATGCTCATGCCGGCGCCGGCGGCCGGACCGTTCACTGCGGCTACCACCAGCTTGGGCATGCTGGCAATGGCCAAGCATAGCTCCTTGCCGGAAACGAGCATGGACTGAAATTCCGCAGTTGCGCGGCGGTTGCGCGCGTCGCGAATTCGGTCAAGATCGCCGCCGGCGCAGAAAGCGCGGCCCTGGCCGGTGATCATGATGACGTGAACGGATTTGTCGTCCGCGGCACGAAGAAGCGCGTGCACCAAAGCGCGGCAGGTCTCCGCATCGAGCGCATTCAATTTGTCAGGGCGATTCAGACGGATGGTAAACACGCCGCCGGAAAGCTCGGTGAGAACAGTGTGACTGCCGGTGCGCTGCGTGGTAGTACCCATAGCGGGTACTAATCTTCCAGATTCTGGAGTAATTGTGCAAGCTTTTTGAAGTAGCGCATCTTCACGGCGCGGTCGGCGCTTCCATTCTCGCCGGCGGTGCCAGGCAAGACAAAAACATGCGCGCCGTAAAGCTTTTCCTTTTGCAGGCCGAGCTTGCAGGGCCGGCCGGAGAATTTTTCGTAGACCAGCTTGCCATTGAAGGCGATGACCTTCGGGCGCATCTCTTCGAGCTTCTGCGCGAGAAGCACGCGGCCTTCGGCAAATTCCTCGCGCTGGATTTCTTCGATTTCGCGGGTGGGGCGCTTGACCAGGTCGGTCATGCCGATGCCGAACTCAAGCATGCGGCGGTCGTCTTCATATCCCAGAGGTTCAGGAATAACGCCGGAGTCGTACATGAGCGGCCAGAATGGGTTGGCGCGGCCGGCATAGTAGTGGCCGACGCGCGCGGCGCGGTCGCCAGGATTGGTGCCCACAAGGATCATTTTCATTCCCTTGCGGAGATAATCAGGAAGTGTTCGCATGTATCTTAGGGCGTGTTACCGACGTTCCCTTTCAGCAAGATCACCACGCCGTGAGTTGCGAGCAGGTGAACGCCGCAAATCTCCGCGTTTAACACGTATTGATGCAAGACCGGGGGAGCCGTAGTCCACTATACTACACGGGCATTGCGACACCCGCGGAGGAAGCGGCGATGTTTCCGTAGCAGAAACCTGCATCCGCGGAACGCTTCGGCACATCCAACTTGGTCTTGGCAGCCAGGCAAGCGCTTGCACCTGTCATCGCCTGTGCTACCCTTCCCTATGGAAAAACATTCGGTGAGTTCACCTAAAATGGATCCCGTTGCGCAGCATACGCTGCCGTCGCAGGTGGTTAAAGAAGACGAGCCGAATCTCGTCGCGGCGGCGAAGTCCGGCGACATCTCCGCGTTTGAGACGCTGGTAGGGCGCTACGAGCGCAAGATTTTCCGCCTGACGCAGAACATCACCCAGAATAAAGAAGACGCCGAAGACGCCATGCAGGAGGCCTTCCTGAAGGCGTTCGAGCACCTGGGAGAGTTTCAGGGCAATTCACGCTTCTATACCTGGCTGGTGCGTATCGCCGTGAACCAGGCGCTGATGAAGTTGCGCAAGCGCCGGCCGAACCAGGTTTCGCTGGACGAGGAAATCGAGACAGGCGAAGACAGCATGCCCCGCGAGGTGGAAGACTGGGGACCATCGCCGGAAGAGCGCTACGAACAGACCGAATTGGGCAGTATTCTTTCGACGGTGATCGGCGAACTGGACCCCGCTTTCCGAATCGTTTTCCAGCTGCGGGACATCGAACAATTGTCGACAGAAGAGACGGCGGAAGCGCTCGATCTTTCGGTTCCGGCAGTAAAATCGCGGCTGTTGCGTGCCCGGCTGAAACTACGCCAGAAACTGGGCCGATATTTTCAGCGAGGAGGAAATTCGTGAAGTGCAAGGGGCTGTTGTCGGAACTCGCCGATTACCTTGACGAGATGCTTGATCCGGCGCTACGGGCCGAAATCGAGGAACATCTGGCCAAGTGCAAGAACTGCCGCGTGGTCGTCAACACCACCAAGAAGACGATTGAGATATTCTGCAACTCGGAGCCAATGCCGTTGCCGATGGAGACGAGCCAGAAGCTGCATGTGGCGCTGGAAAAGCGGCTGCGGCGAATTCAGGCGTAAGGCGCGGTTGCACTGAGAGCCACAAATTTGATCCAGCAAGCCTGAGCCAGCGGCAACCGGAGCGCGTTGATACCGCATTGATAGTTGCCTTCCTTGTATTTCCTTCCCATGTTTTCATATACGTCCGCGGTGAACGTGACATTTACGGATGTTTCGCGGCGCTCAGCAGGCGGGTGCAGCGCGGAAATCAGGAAAGTGGATCGATAATACTCACCTGCGCGGTTTTCGGACCATCCTAGAAAATCACCCCTATTCGAGGACGAGGAGCATACGAATATGAAGCCAAAGAACACAATCTGCCTCTGGTTCAATAAAGACGCGCAAGATGCGGCGCGCTTCTACGCCGAAACCTTTCCGGATAGCAAAGTAATCGCCGTTCACCAGGCTCCCGGCGACTACCCGGGGGGCAAGAAGGGCGATGCGCTGACGGTGGAGTTCACCGTAGCGGGCATTCCTTGTCTCGGTCTCAACGGCGGCCCGGCGTTCAGTCACACAGAGGCGTTTTCCTTCCAGATCGCGACGGAGAATCAGGAAGAGACCGACCGTTACTGGAACGCGATCGTCGGGAATGGCGGCGCGGAAAGGCAGTGCGGTTGGTGCAAGGACCGCTGGGGCATCTTCTGGCAGATCACACCGAGCGCGCTAACCGGTGCGCTTGCGGCAGGAGGCAGTGAGGCAAAACGTGCCTTCGAGGCCATGATGACGATGAAGAAGATCGACATCGCTTCCATCGAGACAGCACGGCGAGGATGACGTGAAGTAGCGGGTACGAACCCACAGGCGCGCCGGAAGCTCGCGGGAACGGCACCGCGAGTGGTATGGCGCTTCGCGCCGATCCGTTTTGTTGCGGCATGAGGGCGCACAAGATGGCCGCGACACAATCACGGCAAAGTCAAATGCAGATCCCTCGACTGCACTCGGGATGACAAACGGAAAACAAAACACTCGTGACAACCGAAGAGAGATCCCTCGTCGCGAAGGAACCCACTTCGCTCGCTCGGGATGACAACGGTTGCAAAGGCGTCGCGACAAACAACGGAAAGGGCAGATGCAGATCCCTCGACTGCACTCGGGATGACAAACGGAAAACAAAACACTCGTGACAACCGAAGAGAGATCCCTCGTCGCGAAGGAACCCACTTCGCTCGCTCGGGATGACAAACAAAAAAGCAAAAGACAAATCGCAAGACAGCAAAAGACAAGGCAAAAGCGCCGAATGAGGAAAAGCGGTGGCCGATTCTCCGGCCACCGCTTTTCCTCGAAAGCTACGGATTATCGTCCGTCTCCGCCGAATTGTACCGCGGGCAACACCTGGGTCTTCTCGATCTGAACAGACTGTAGACGATTCGGATCGAGACCCAAGGCCTCGAGGATGGTTGGAGCGATCTGCGCCGTCTCAACCGGAGTTGTTACGGTGGTTGGGGCAAAGCTCGGATGGGAGAGCAGCATGATCACATTGGTGTCGTCGTGAGAAAAAACCGCCGTGCTCAGCCAGCTTCTTGGTGCTGCCCGAGTAGGTGACTCCGATGTTTGGCGTGATCAAGATGTCCGGAGTGCGCGGATCGCCGTTCGGCGGCAGACCCGGCGCATTGAAGAGCTGCGTGATGGCCGTGCCATAGAAGATTTGCCCGATGCCGGCAATATTTTTTGTGGCTGGCGATTGCGATTGGAGCAAACCTACTTCAGTCAGAGTGTTGCAGGTGCTCTTGAACCACAGCATGGAGATATCATCTTCGGTAGGACCAAGCTGATTACCGGCGTTGGACTCCGAATCGGGTAAGCAACTGTCTACAATCAGCGACGGGGATGTGGTGACCGGACCGCCGGAGGTTATGCCGGTGTAGCGGGAAGAATCTACCGGGCTTTGTCCATGCTTGGCGCTGATGACGATGAGTGTGGAATCGTACAAGCCCTGGCTCTTGAGCTCGCTCACGAAACGGCCAATGGCGCTATCGACGAATTCGATTTCGTTCGCGAGTGGCGATGTCGGCGTGCCCGTGGCATCCGTGTAGCCGCCTGTGCCAGCAGACCCTTCGATCAGTTTCTGGCCGACGCTGACTGCCTGGAAATTCATGCCGAAAATCGCTGGAACCTTGGCCTTTTTTGAGCGGTTGTGGGTGTAGCCGTCGATCTCATTCACGATGGCGTTGACCTTTAACGTGTCATAGCACTGGATATTCTGAAAACTATCCGTCCAGGAGTTCGAGTTGCTTACTGCGGTCTGGTCCGGCAGCGGATTGCAGCTTGTGTTTCCAACGGAGATTCCCGGCAAACTAACCGGGATGGAATTGATTTCCGGAGAGTAATAATCGTCCAAATTTGTGCCATTGCCAGGCCCTGCGACGGAGGAGTAGGAGGGGTGCTTGTCCGACCATGCGGTGTAGCCACCGGCGTCGTGAATCACGCCGAAAATCGTATTGGTGCGCACAAAATTCCAGGGATACACGGGCGCGCAATTTTTAGCAGGATCTCGATCCAGCTTGGTGGGGTCGATGGAAAGAATACCTCCGTCGACTCCGGCAGGCGCGCCGCCATTCAACGCGAGTTTGTTGATGTCGATGCCTTCATCGAATTCAGTCGATGAGCCGGTGGGCGCTGCGTTGGGCGTGCAGGGACTCGGGAGTATGCCATTGCCGGTCATGGCGGCAGGCCCATCCAGCGAGCGGTCATAGGCAACGTCGTAGAAAGCACCAACGGTTCGCGGAGAACCACCGGTCACCAGGGCCATGAGACCCGGGAACGAATCGGATGGGCGCGAGGTGGAGGTATAGAGATAGTCGATGGCGTTTTCTTTCAGAGCCGCAAGATTCGGGCAGTAGGAGAAACCGCCGTTTACACCTGCGACTCCCTTGGCGCAGTTGATAAAATCCAACGCGTGCATTCCATCAATGCTGAGGAGCAGAACGTGGCGGATCTGGCGACCGTCGTGATCGTCCCAATCGCCGCGCCGCGGGCCGGCATGAAGATAAGGCACTGCTGCTGCACACAACAGCAAAACGGCAAGAAGCGTAGTCGCGATCCGGTTGTTGCGGATTCTTTTGAGCATGTTCGTCCTTTTATCCTCAGGATGAGGAGCGGATGAACTTTTAGCAGCTGCACATTACCGACGCATGATTTGTAGGTTAACCTTCCCGATGTCAACTTTCGTCAGGCAACTATTTACGGAGGACTGGAAGATCCTAAAACGAGGGGTTCAGAAGCGCGTGCTTACTCTTTGACGTTCCATACATAGAGGAAGTTTTCATCGGTGGCAGTGGCCACTTTGAGTCCGGCCTTGCGAGTCGCTCGATTCAGAGCGGAACGCACTTTCTCTTTCGTGGAGTCCAATCCGTCCAGCGGCACCTTGATGGCTGCGCCGTCCTTCAGTTTGTCCAAATCGTTCAAAATTACGGTGACAATCTGCTTGTGTCTGCCGTTTCGGCCTTGTGGAACATCCGCTTGGATGATGGTCTTGAAATGAGCCGGCTTGGCTTGGACCTTTGTGCTCGCCATGCGATTCTCCCGAGCTGCTATGGTGACCTTAAAGTGATCTTAACGTATCAAAGCGTATCGGTCTCATCAAGCTTTTATCCCGCTGTTCGGAGCCAGGGCTGCCGACTTCCTAGAGCAGATTTGCGCCTAAACGGCCGTTATTCCTCAGACTAACCCAAAGCCCGGAGGCCAAAAGATATGACCCGTATGACTTTTGGTCTGCTACGGTTTGATGAGTCGAAAGGACAGACGGGAAATGTTAGCTCCAAAAACGTACTTCGAGCAGGTGCCGCTAGAAGTAGTAAAGAAAATCGTGGCCGGCCAAACAGAAAAAGAACAACACGCGGAGCCCGATGCCGAAAAAAAACGTTCAAAGACACTCATCGATAAGCACGAGCCGAGTTGAGGCAACGATGAAAGAACCGACTTTCGATATATTTGCTGGAGATTACGATAAGAATGCGGTCTGGATTGAAGCGGTCGCCGGACTTTCAGATGCGCGGGAGCGAATGGAAGAGATTGCGAAGGAAAAGCCCGGCAAGTATTTCTTGTTTTCCTTTATTGACCGTTCAGTTCTGGCCCGAATAGAGACGTTTGAACAACGTGAAAACACCGGCAAAAGCAAAGGCACAGCCGCTTAGGCCCCGATAAGAATTGACGTGCGAGCCGAAGCGCCGAAGGCGACGAGAATACTTAGCGGCCGACCATCTTCTGCATACTCTCCGGATAACGAGCGCCCTGGATGTCGATCTTCGAAGTGGCCACGTCCAACTGATGAAGATCGTCGGCTGTGAGCGTGACGTTCACGGCGCCCAGGTTTTCTTCAAGGCGGTGTAACTTGGTGGTGCCGGGGATCGGAACGAACCAGGACTTCTGCGCCAGAATCCAAGCGAGCGCAATCTGCGCGGGCGTCGCTTTCTTTTGCGTGGCAAATCCGGCAATCAGATCGACAAGCTCCTGGTTGGCTTCGCGGTTCTCGGGAGAAAACCGAGGGACGCTGTTCCGGAAGTCGCTCTTATCGAACTGCGTCTCTTTATTGATCGCTCCGGTGAGAAAGCCTTTACCGAGCGGACTGAAGGGCACAAAACCTATGCCAAGTTCTTCCAGGGCCGGAATGATTTCCTTTTCCGGTTCACGCCACCAAAGCGAGTATTCGCTTTGCAACGCCGCTACAGGCTGCACTTTGTGGGCACGGCGGATGGTCTGAACGCCCGCTTCCGAGAGTCCAAAATGTTTCACCTTGCCGGCTTGAACAAGGTCTTTGACCGCTCCGGCAACTTCTTCGATCGGCACGTTGGGATCGACGCGATGCTGGTAGAAAAGGTCGATGCGATCCGTCTTTAAGCGCTTGAGCGAAGCGTCCGCGACGTGTTTTATGTGCTCGGGACGGCTGTCCAGTCCAGATGATTTACCGTTCTCGATCTTCCAGCCGAACTTCGTGGCGATCGCGACCTGATCACGAAATGGCTCGAGGGCTTCGCCGACGAGTTCTTCATTAGTGAAAGGGCCGTAGACTTCGGCCGTATCGAAAAATGTGACACCGCGTTCGAATGCGCCGCGGATCAGCGAAATTCCCTGTTGCTTATCTACCGCCGGGCCAAGACCGAAGCTGAGGCCCATGCACCCGAGACCAATCTCGGAAACTTCCAGATTGCTTTTGCCAAGTTTGCGCTTCCGCATTTCCGCTCCTTCAACGATCTAAAGCTGATTAACTTCTGACTGACCCCTAACCGGGGTCGAACTTCTGACCGACCCCTAACCGGGGTCGAATCACGGTCTAATTGGGCTCCAATCACGCAAGGTGATCAGCGAACCTAAGCTGACACAATGTTTCATTGGGGGCGCAAGGTGTCAATCGTGGAATTTCCCCACAGGCCGGAACCCAGGAGTGCCTTCGGGCGGGCAAGCGGCGTGTTGTTCGGGAAGGTTTACTTGCAGATTGACTCCCTGGCCGTCGTAATGGTTCACTCCGGCTGCGCGTCTGATTTGGAACAGCATATATCGGAGGACGCAACGGAGCGACATGATGCGACGATTCCTTTCTCTTGTGATGCTTCTCTGGTTCAGCGCGATCTTGGCTGCAGTTTCAATGGCAGCGCCGCAGGCTGGGACCTATCACCTGGTAAAGAAGGTTGTGATCGGCGGTCCGGGCGGCTGGGACTATTTTGAGGTGGATTCAGCACTCACACATCGGGTGTTCATTCCCCGCAACGTGGCCATCAATGTGGTGGAGGCGGACGGAACCGTGGCCGGGAACATTCCGACTCCGAATGGATCGCACGGCCTGGTTTTTGCGCCAGAATTCAAGCGCGGGTTCACCGCAGGCAAGGACGGTTCGCTCCTGATCTTCGATCCGAAGACCCTGGAGATCATCGGTGAAGAGAAGCCTCCCGAAGAGCGAAGCACGGATTTCGTGCTTTATGACCCCGGATCAAAGCGCGTCTTTACTTTCAATCCGCGCACGAAAGACGCCACGGCGTTCGACGCCAAGACAGGGAAATTTGCGGGCTTCATCGACCTTGGCGGACAGCTCGAGGCCGGCCAGGCGGACGGCAAAGGGCGCGTCTACGTGCTGCTCATCAACACCAACGAAATTGTGGAGTTCGACTCGAAGGCGCTTAAGGTGCTGAGCAAATGGTCAATCGCCCCTTGCATCGAGCCACATGGGCTCGCGATCGACAGGGCGCATCAGCGGCTCTTTACGGGTTGCCGGGGTAACTTCATAACGACGGTGATCGATTACCGGCACAAAAGAACAGTTGCCACCATTCCGATCGGGAAAGGCACGGACTCCAACCAATTTGATCCGTCGACCCAACTGGTATTTTCGTCATGCGCGGACGGCACCATCAACGTGGCGCACGAGGATTCCCCGGACAAATACACCGTGGTGCAAACGATCGCATCGCAGAAGGGCGCGCGTACCATGGCGCTCGATACGTCCAATCACAACGTGTACGCCGTTACGCCGGAGTTTACGGATCCAGATTATGCAGGCTACATCGTTCCGCCGGCACCCGATAAACCCAATGTTCGGGGACATCAATCGCCTCCGGTGCCGGATAGCTTCACGCTATTGATTTTCAGCAAGTAGAGTGAACGCGAAATGGACGGACGTTCGTACGTGACCAGCGATCAGGGACGGAACAACGATTGATCGATGCTTGACCAATGCTTGATCAGGTGGTGGATCAGGGGTAACCCTCAAGCCGTGGCGCTCCATGTTTATATTCCGGGGCCAAGCCGAAATGGTCGCGGTTGGGCATTTGCACTTTCGGGAGAGTGTGTTCGTCCATGACCTCGTCCTCTTTGATAATGCCATTCTTGAAGAGGATGTAGGCAGTGAGCGAATACACCTCATTGGGCTTTAAGGTGCCCTCTTTCGTGAGTGGCATGGCGCGGTTGATGTAGTCCCAAATCGTCGTCGCGTACGGCGAGTGGAAGGCCATCGGGTTCGAATCGTTCACGCAAGGCGCCAGGCAGGGATATTGGGACTTGGTCTTCCCGTCGCTCCGAATCAAAGTAGGAGCTGGTCCCCCTGAACCGGTTTGCCCGTGGCATCCAAAGCAAGCCTTACGAATGAATAGTCCGGCGCCTTCCTTGGCGGTGCCGTGTCCTGGTGGGAGCGCCTGCCCATCGGGGCCGATGGTAATATCCCACTTGCTGACTTCCTCAGGAGTGGGAGTTCTGCCCACACCGTAAGTGGGTGATTGCGCCCTGGCAATCTGGCTTAGGCACAGAATCAAGAGCAGAAGGAACAGCTTACGCGAGTCCATTGTGAACGGTCCCATCGGTGGCCACCCTCCAGGGAAAAACGCTGTTGTCCAGGCCCTTAATCTGAAGATTCGCGTCGTTCGGCACATTCCAATATTTCGCGATCTCGGCTCGCGTGGGTTGCACAGTGCCCACTTCGTCCGTGCAGCGCGACGTAATCACGGTCTCCGTTCCGTCCCACTTCCAGGGAAAGGCGAAGCGAGTATGCGCCATGGGATACGCCGGGGTTCGAAGCTCGGCGGGTTTCCAGCTCTGCCCACCATCGAAGGAGACGTCCACGGTTCGAATCGCACCCGATCCCGACCACGCCAAGCCAGTGATTTCATAGAATCCGGGGCCCGGGAGCTTTTGATCTCCGGAAGGAAAGGTAATCACGGATTTCGGCCCAATCTGGCGATTCAATGCAGCGACCTTTGAATCGGGCGCAAGATGTCCGTAATCGTTGTAGGTCATGTAGTTCTTTTCGACCAGTTTGATTCGCCGCAAATACTTAACGTTCACCATTCCTTCAAACCCAGGCACGATCAACCGGAGAGGGTAACCGTGCTGAGGACGCACTGGCTCGCCATTTTGGCCGTAGCAAACCAGACAATCGTCCATGGCCTTTGCGATGGGAAGGCTAACCGCGCCTTTTACAGACTCAGCCCCTTCCGCGATGAAGAAGGACGCACCGCTCTGGACACCGACCTCCTTGAGTAATAGGGAAAGGGGTACGCCGGTCCATTCGGAGCAACTGGTCATCCCATGTGACTGCTGCACGGTTTTATGCGTGGCTCTCGCACGATTCCCACTGCACTCCAGGAAATGAACGCGGGTCACAGAGGGAAACCGTTTTAGTTCGGCCATGGTGAAAATGAGCGGGCGGTCCACCATGCCGTGAATCATCAGGCGATGTTCGTCGGGATTGATGTCCGGAACATAGTGGCCGCGATGGGTGGCTACATAATGAAGCGACGAGGCTGTGATCATTCCCACGGAATCCTGCAGCGGCGACAATACGTGAAAGGTCATCCCGAATTCATCGGGAGACATTCTTTCCGCCACCGGGATACGAATCGATTTCACGTAGTGGGAGCGTTCGCCATAGGCGACCAGATCCTTATCATCCGGTTTGCAGGCTGTGTCTTTGGAGGCTGCATCTGAGGCGGGCGCCTCAGCGTGCGACATCTGGGCAGCGGCGGCAGGTATTACTCCGGCGGACAAACCAACCAATGCGGCGCTATCCCTTAAGAATCGTCTTCGAGCAGATAACTTGGAACTCATGGGCGCTCCTTTGCCAGTTAAAAGTAGCCGGGCCCCACTTCTTGGTGCGCAGTATACATCCGGTGGGATTACAAGCGAAAACGATAGTGCTGGGCTTGTTCGGCGACTTCGCTCAGGGCTCCTACCCTTGCCGGATCGTCGGCTGCGCTCAGAATGCCGGCGCAAACAGCAGGATGGGAGACTCGCGGGAACTGCTCCGCGAGAGGTTAGGCGCGTGCGCGCCGCCAGGTTGCCCAGGGCTGGCTCGCGAAAAACGCGCGAGCGCCCTGGGCTACGATATGCCGCCCCTTAGCGGGGCCGGCTCCTTCTCGATGCCCCGGTGAACGCCTGATTGACTCGCTGTGATGAAAAATGCTTCGCTGCGCCCAGAGGGTGTGAGTTTATTGCGCAAACGCAAGCTCCTGCTCACACGAAACCGAAGAGGGGATCCCTCGCCGCGAAGGAACCTGCTTCGCTCGCTCGGGATGACAAGGTGAAGCAGAGGCAAAGATGGCGGGCTGAAGGAAGCCGCAGTCTATTTCAAACTTCCGATTCCGACTTATCAATCGCTTTTGTCCGTCTAGCCCGATGTACAGACCAGAGAACGATGCCGGTTAATCGCGAGGCGGTTATTCGGTCGCGTCCGGGGCGTCAAATTTACCGACGGTGGTGCCATCTTCAAATTTGACGCCGACAAAAGAGGCTATCGGAGCGCCGGTCTTCACCGGGTGAACTTTAAAGGTGCCTTTGGCGCCAACCGGAAACGAGCTCGGGTGAACTCCCTGGCGGGTCAGCGTGTTCGGGCTGCCCCATTCAACGTTCCACTCCACCACTTTGCCGGTCTGGTCCTTGACGTCCACCTGAATCCAGGAGTGGGGATTCGTGAATTGAAACTCCTTGATGGTCCCGGTAAGTACGATGGTTTTCGAGTCGTATTCGGCGCCGCCATGATGCGCCAGCGCGGGCACCGCTGCCAGCAGCATGAAGAAAACAACGCGAAGTGACTTCATTTTTGAAATCTCCTTGAACGGTGTTCTGACCGTACTTGCTAGAACAAATCTCGACAAACATTTACAAGATCACTTCTAGTGAACGGGCTTGCCGTTCGGATCCAAGGTCAACACCTCACCTGTGGCTTTATCCACGGGATTTCGATTGTTCTCGGCACAGCCATAGTCGTAGAGGAACAATCCGGGCTTCTGCTTTCTGAACTGCTTGGTAACGACCCAGGGTTTCGTGAGGGCTTTGGGATCTTCGATGGTGACCACGAATTGCAGCATGTTGTCGTTGATCTTTCGTACCCGGGTGGTGACGTGCGCGACATCGCTGAGAACCGCGCCGGTCCGATCCAAAATGGCGTCGTTATCGCGGTCCCCCTTCAAGCCGACGGTCTCGAATACCAGCGTGTCGCCTTCCCAGTGTCCGACCGAGACGCCGGTATAAGTTCCCCAGAGATCTTCCTTTGGGGGAAGCGGACGGCCGTCGGTGTAGACGCGCATGGCGTTCTCACCGTTCTCGGCGATGATGTAGAACTCGTCCGGCCGGACGACGAATTCATAGGCATCCGGGAGGTTCAGAATTCGCGGGTAATTGACAGGAATACCGCAGAAGTTATTCGTGTCGGGAAATTTGTAGGCATCGCGCAGAGCGATGTGGTCGTCGTATTTCTTCTCATACACGTCGTTATACGGCGGATGCTCTCGCACGCCGGGGGTCCAGGCGTTCCCCTTGCCGACTCGCGTAGCCTGGTCGAAAACGGTGTCGCCAATCATGGTCCATGTGCCGGTCCAGTCAGGCAGTTGATCGAAAGGCGTAAGCTTGCCATTCTGGGCCCGGTTTTGGTCCCCACTTTGTCCGCCATTTTGGGCGTAGCCCAGGCCGCTCGCCAGAAGAAACACAACACTCAGCGCCGCCAGTCTTATTCCGCTCATGATTACGGCCTCCTCCTCCAACTGATGACGTTCCCCTACACAGAACGGTTGCGCCTGGATCGTGGGGAATTTGGAACGGATTTTGAGCTAAATAGTACAGGGCATTTCGTATCTTTATAAAGATCAGTGAGAGCCATCTGGCCGAGTGGACCAGGAGCCCTTTTTGACCACCATGAATATACATCCGAGACCTTCCGCGAACGAACGGGATTTCTTGGATCATCATCTTCGGGCCCTGGAAGCTGCCGAGCACAGTTCGTTCAATCGAAAACCAGACATTTTGGCAACGACTTTGTACGAATGACAGCGATCTTTCCGCCATTTCGGAAGGTGCGCTTGACAGAATCATATAGGAAACGGGTCCGCTACCGCCTAATACCCTACGTCTGGTGAGCGCCCTGCGGAGAGACTCGCTTCGGGAGAGTGTAAGCGCGGCCGCGTGAAATTCCCGGGAGCCCGGTCTTCGGTATGGTGAGGACTCGGGCATGCTCCCCGGATCCAATCCGTCTACGGCGCTTTGGCGACTCTCGCTCTCTCTTGTCCTGGAAAGACACGAACCTGCCGCCGCTTGGTCATGAACGCGACTCCCCATTCCAATATGACGAAGAACCGATTTGCGAAGCCAATCAGAAAATAAATATGCACAGCGGCCCAAAGGATCCACGCCAGGAATCCGGCGAACCGAACGAATCGAAGGTCGGCGACCCCGTAAGTTCGTCCCACGATTGCAAGGTCACCCTTGTCCCAATACCAGAAAGGTGGCGGAGCAGGTTTCCCAGCGACGCGCCGGCGGATCAGCCGCGAGACATACTGCCCCTCCTGAATTGCTGGCTGCGCCACACCTGGCATGGTCATGGGCTGCTTCGCCTTCATTCCCACCAGGTTGCGAGATTCGACTACGACGTGTGCCGTGTCGCCGATGGCAAAAATTTCAGGATGGCCCGGCACGGAGAGGTCCGCGTTGACGATGACCTTGCCCGAGCGGTCCATTGCCGCGCCCAACCAGCGCCCCGCCGGGGAGGCCAGCACTCCGGCGCCCCACAAAACGGTGCTCGCCGGAACACGCTTCCCATCGGCGACGATTCCACTCTCATCCACGCTGGTCACGCGGGTATTCGTGTACACTTCGACGCCCAGGCTTTCGAGATGCCGTTGCGCTTTGGCCGACAGGGCTTCGGGAAACGTGGGAAGTATGCGCGGCGCCGCTTCGTACAACAGAATACGCGCCGAACGCGGATCGATGTTCCGGAAGTCATGCGCCAAAGCCATGCGCGACATTTCGGCCAGAGTGCCGGCCATTTCCACGCCCACGGTTCCTGCACCGACGAGTACGAACGTCAGCCGTTGCCGAATTTCTGGATGATCGCGATGATCGAGCGCGGCTGTCTCCTCGGCTTGTTCGAAGGCCGTCAACACCTTGCCGCGAATCAGGTCGGCATCGTCGAGCGATTCGAGTCCTGGTGCGACGCGCCGCCAATCGTCATGTCCGAAATAGTTGTATTGAATCCCGGTGGCGAGGATCAGGAAATCATAAGGGATTTGATATTGCCGCAGGTGAACCAACCGCTGGGCCGTGTCGATCGCGGTGACTTCATCCTGCAAAACCTCAACGTTGCGCTGCCGGCTCACGATCGACCGCAACGGGGCGGCGATTTGATCCGCAGACAACAGGCCGGTAGCCACCTGGTAGAGCATGGGTCGGAACAGATGGTAGTTGCGCTTGTCGATCAACACCACCTTCACGGGATCTCGCGCGAGCGAGCGCGTGGCGAACAATCCGCCGAATCCACCGCCGACGATCACGACTCGAGGTTCAGAGACACTAGGCGCAGGCACACAATTCCTCCTGGGACACTCCTATATTGTCGATGCGCCTAACCACAGTAGGATTCGGACTTTTCTTTGATTTTTTTCTTGTTAGCGACGATTGTCCGGGTCACTTTCCAGCACTCGGATAGTGGCGGACAGGTTCCTATTTTGCAGCTCTACGAACGGACGGCCCCAGCCGCTTTCGCTGCGGGCTGCGATTTTGGTTTCGGAGGTTGCGACGCGGGGCTCTTGAGCCAGTCTGCAAAACGCGTTTCGCCAAACCGGGCGCCCTTGCCGGGGAGCAGCGTTCGCTCACCGAGTTTCGCCCCAGAGTAAAGCGCGTTTGGGTCGGCGATGACTTCGCGGGAATCTTTGAGCGAGGACAAGCGCCGCTGGACGAGTTCATCCACGCGAAACGGTTCCGGTCCCGCTATTTCGACGATGCCGTTTACCGGCGCGCCGACGGCGACCCTGGCGACCCCACTCGCGACATCGTCTGCGGCCATCGGCTGGAAAAGCACAGGTGGCAAATGCACCTTACCGCCCTCCATGGAAATGTCGGCAAGCCCCTTAAGGAACTCGAAAAACTGGGTGGCGTGCACGATGGAATAGGGCACGGAAGATTCTCTGATCAGTTTCTCCTGAGCGATTTTCGCGCGAAAGTAACCGCTTTCAGAAAGCCTGTCAGTTCCCACAACCGATAGCGCAAGGTGATGCCCTACCCGCGCGACCGCTTCAGAGGTGAGCAGGTTACGAGTGGACGTTTCGAAGAAGTTCAGCACTGCTGCGTCCTCCCAGGAAGGGGGATTTGATACGTCAACCACCACGGAAGCACCTTTCAGCGCGTTGGCCAGTCCCTCGCCTGTGACTGTGTTTACGCCAGTGTCGGGAGATGCGGCCATCGCTTCACGGCCCTGCTGGCGTAACTTGGCGACGAGCTTCGATCCGATGAGTCCGGTGCCGCCGATCACTACGATTTTCATAATTTCACCTTTCCTTGTTTTCGTTGGTTGTTTGTGCATTTGGCTGGAGCCCCACCGGTAGTGCAGGGAAGAGTGCCTGTCAATACCATCAAGCCCCTAAGGAACTTCCACCACTGAAGAAGGTTTGGGATGCAAAACGCCGGCAACCTATGCTTTCTTTACAGCGGGATCATGTGGCCGGTTCCGCTTTGGCATGTACAAAGCGGAATACCGGGAGGTAATTGACGTTCTTGCCATATAGAACGAGCGGGCCTAACATGCCTGCGCAACGCAGCAGCGTGGAGGCTCCCATGAAGAAACTATTGCTGATGTCAGTGATTTGCGCGGCAGCGATTTCGCTTTGGCCGGCGGCGCGGATAAAAGCGCAGGGCGAAGGCGGAAACGCGCAGGACGGGCACATGGCGCGAGCGCCGATACCGCAACTGGCGTTTCATCTGGTGGAGAACTTTTTCCACTATCCGCCCAACTCTATCGTGGGACGCGTGAGTGGCATTGCCGTGGGCCCCACCGGCACAATTGTGGCGCTCAATCGGGGCTATCACCCGGTGCTGGAATTCAAACCGGACGGGAGCTTCGTGCGTTCATGGGGCGAGGGCTCGACCATGTTTGCGGGCGCGCATCAGTTGCGATTCGATCCGCAAGGCAATCTCTGGTACGTGGATGCCGCCGACAATATTATTTACCGCTTCGATTCCGAAGGGCGCACGGTAGGCACGCTGGGGACGAATCCGGAGCCGTGGACCTACCTGACGCATGTGATCGCTGGCGCGGTGCCGAACAAGGCCAGCTTCTATCAGGAGACCGATATCGGCTGGAGCAAGGATGGCAGCATGTTCGTGTCGGACGGATATGGCAACTCACGCGTGGCGAAGTTCGATAAGGATGGGAATTTTGTGAAGGGCTGGGGCGAACGCGGCGCACAGCCGGGCAACTTCAACACGCCACACAGCCTGGTGATCGATAGCAATGATGTGATCTACGTGGCCGATCGCGGCAACAGTCGCGTGCAGGTTTTCGATACGGATGGCAACCTGAAAGCGGTGTGGAATTTTCCCACTGCGCCGTGGGCGCTCTGCCTGACAAACGGACCGTCGCAGGTGATGTTCGTGGGGAGTGTCGGGCACGTCTACAAAGTGGACCTCAGCGGCAAGATCCTGGGAGCCTTCGGCCGCCCCGGCCGCATGCCCGGCACGATCGACTCGGTTCACGGAATTGCGTGCCCGGATGAGAAGGCGGTGTATCTAGCTAATTTGTATGCATCACGCATCGACAAATGGGTGGCGCAGTGAGCAGATTTTGAAGGATGCGTGGCGATATTTCTGAGATGACGTCAGGCGCGATGGGTGACTTTCAACGCAGTTATCCGTAACTGTTGCGTGCCCAAACGCAAAATTTGTAAGAAAGGCTTGTTCTAACACCACGCGAACCTGCGTTATACTCCGATTATTCGACATCTGGTCGATATCGGCGTTCCTGCCGAGAAGGAGGTGATCCAGTGAGGTACGGTTTACGTTGACGCAGTAGAGGAGGCGCTTGTGATGTCGCGCGTGCGATGTTACCGAGCGCCTCTCTCCTTTTTTCCCCGCCTGTATGAGTTTCCTGTGATTTGACGAATTTATTCGGCGCCAGATTTCTGGCAAGTCCCTGCTAACGCGGAAATCGTACAAATCTCGGCGCGGTGCTCCACACGTTCGATTTTCGGACTTATCGGAGACTTGACTGGCCCGGGTGTTGACGGTTGATTAAAGAGTTGCTGAGCAGCTTGATCGGTAATCTGCACTAAGATCGGACGACCTCTTTCTCCAATTTAGTGAGCAGTGCCACGACCTCGTCGGCGCTGCGACAAACTTCTAGGTATCGCTGTTCGGCCTGAGCAATTTTACCGGCGTGTTTCAATTCGACCACTTCCTTCACTATGTCGTGCATGCCTTTGTGCTCTTGTTCAAGTTCCTGGAATTGGGCCAACTGGCCATATTCAGCGGCACCATCCCCGTAGAGCCATTTGCCAAGGACGCAGTCGCGGTGGGACGCCACACCTGCAGTTGAGATGTCTTCACGGCCATCCAGAAAATTGCGAAGCTTGAGCCGCCAACTGCGATGAGCTGTCTTAACGCCCACAAAATCAAGAGATTTTGAGACTTTCGACGATGTGTGGGACCGGTGGCCATTCCCTTGCCCATCCGTCTCAGTTTTGAACTGCTCGACCAGTTTACGAAGCTGCGTGGACATTTCAACGAGCTGTTGCGTGGCCCCCTGCGTATCTGCTGCTCCTCGCGAGGTGCTCTCGGCCGCTTGTGCCACTCCGGCGATGTTGCTGGTAATCTCGCGACTGCCCCGCGCCGCTTCGCTCACGTTGTGTACCATTTCGTTGGTCGTGGCATTTTGTTCTTCGACGGCGGTGGCGATGGTGCTCGAAATGTCGTTGATCTGTTTGATTACCGCGCCGATAGTGCCGATGGCCTGAACCGAAGCCTTTGTGTCCATTTGAATGGCTTCGATCCTGCGGCTGATGTCCTCAGTCGCCTTGGCGGTTTGCTTGGCCAGTTCTTTCACCTCATTTGCTACCACCGCGAAGCCCTTGCCCGCATCCCCGGCACGTGCCGCTTCGATCGTGGCATTCAGGGCCAGCAGGTTGGTCTGCTCGGCGATGGATGTGATGACTTTGATCACTTGGCCGACTTCGGCGCTCGATTCGCCCAGCTTCGCCACCGTTACATTGGTTTCTTCAGCAACCTGCACGGCGGATGTTGCTACCCTTGCGGCTTCACTGGCGTTCTTGGCGATTTCCTTGATGCTGGCGCCCATTTCCTCCGCCCCAGTCGCTACCGTCTGAAGATTCTGACTGACCTGCTCGGCGGCATTGGAGACAACGCTGGCCTGGGCCGATGTTTCCTGCGAATTGGCGGAGATCTGCTGGCTTGTATTGGAAACATCCTGGCTGGCGCCTCCCACCAGCTGTGTCGCCGTGTTAACGGACCTAATCATGTCTTCGAGCCTGTCCAGAAAGACGTTGAACCATTTGGCGAGTTCTCCGATCTCGTCTTCGGCGGCAACCGGAATACGTTTAGTCAGATCGCCTTCACCTTGCGCCACGTCTTTAAAGCGCTCCACCATACCGGATAAACGGACCAAGGTCGAACGTGAGGTCGCCACCGACACGGCAATCAGCGGCACGAGGCAAAGGAGGGCCAGACCGGCCGCAGTTACGGCGCTTTTCCTCCATGCCAAATCCACATCGTCAATGTAGATTCCAGTTCCAATCACCCAACCCCACGGCACGAAACGCTTGACGAAGGAAAGCTTGGGAACCGGCTTTTCTTCTCCGGGTTTCGGCCAGAGATAGCGAACGAAACCGCCCTCCGGGGCCTGCGCAGCCTTCACAAATTCGACGAAGACGGACCTTCCCGAAGGATCCTTAATAGAGCTAAGGTCAGAGCCGTCGAGATCGGGTTGCACAGGATGCATGATCATCGTAGGGTGTTCGTCGTTGATCCAGTAGTAGTTATTTCCCTCGTAGCGCATGAGCCTAATGGCGTCAATCGCTCGCCGCTGGGCTTCGACTCGGCTGATCTTTCCTTGCGTCTGCGCCTGGTACAACCCGTCGATCAAGGCGTAGGGCACCTCGACCAGGCTCTTCGTTTTTTGCTGTTTTTCCGCAAGCAAACTAGAGTGTTGCCCTTGAATCCAAAAGGCCGCCAGCGCCAACAACCCGGCAGCAGACACAGCGACCATCATCTTGAATTTTGTCTTGAGAGTCATGCCGCGCTTCCTCCCAGTCGCTGAGATTGCCGATGCCCGCAATCACAGGGTTTCTGGCATCTCGTTTCTTATCGACGCCAGGAGGCAGGGACATTAACGGAAGCCTGGATCGCTGAGGCCCGCTGGGTTCCCGGCTATAAGAGTCGGTGGCAATTCGGTTCTCCTGAAGCCGACCGGAGACTCAGTCCGCGCGTCCCCCGTGCCGGCTATGCATCCCGGAAGCGGGGAATTCTGAATACTTGATCAAATTCAAGACCCGCAGTCATCTCGACTTGCGGCTTGAAAAATGCTGCGACGGGTACTATCAGCAGATGACCTGCTAGTTCCTGAATTAAAGCCGAACGGACAAACGAAGAATTAATTCAAATCGAGGATTCTCCGGCCAATTACGAGTGAACTTCGGAAGTGCGGCGGGCGCGGAGTTCATTCGAACGCAGCGGAGAGTCAGCGCGCGTCGCGTTACCGCGCCAAATCGAGTTGCTGCGCCAAATCCTGTTGCAAATCGTTGAGCACGAAGATGGCGGTCTTGAAATCCTGGCCGCTGGCCTCGCGGTAGCGAGTGATGGCGCTTGAGCGCTTATGGTCGCGAAGCATCGCGAGCAACTCATCGCGAAGTGGCTGCTGAATGCCGTCCGCGAGGGCTTTGTAATGCGCCTCAAGCTCTTTTCGCTCGGGCGCCTGATCGCGATATTGCTTCAGGGCGGATTCCGTGGCGCAAGGGAAATCGCCCACCAGCCGGCCGTTTTCGCGCACGAGCCAGATGATGACCGTGCCGCTTTCCTCGCCCTGCTGATAATCGATGTGGAGTTCGTTCAGAGGCTTTAGGGGAAATGTTTCGGTATCGGCGAGCGCTTTCAAGTTGTTCTCGTTCACCGGCAGCAGCGAAACGGTATAGCCGGGCGGAACGTGGTCGCTCGGATGAATGGGCATCACGGTGTCGTAAAAGTCCTTGTTCTGGGGCGTGATGCAGGCAAGCGACTGTGAATTGTACAGGGCGAGGATGCGGGACGCGTCCTTGGCGTTGATGGCCGCCACGTAGCGGGCCGCGAAGGCGCGGACGTCTTCCGGCACGGGTTGGTTCTGCGCGCTGGCGCAGCAGGCGAAGGCGATCGTCAGCAGAAAGCCGCAAAGCGGGCGGCGGGCGGAATGTTTCATCGCAGTCTCCCGATTAAAATTAACGTGGCGGCACGGCGCAGGCAATGGACCGGCGGGAAGGGGCAGCGGAAGAGTTACGATAAGGCCGCATGAGCACGTGTTGCCGTCAGTAGCTGATGGGCGAGTGCTTGGCGAGAATGAAAGCGAAGAGAGATCCCTCGTCGCTGCGCTCGCTCGGGATGACACCGCGCAAGAAAAAACGGCCGATGGCGGGCTGAAAATCCGCCGCTACAACGGCAAAGACGAAATGCGAAAAGGGATTCTTCGCTGCGCTCAGAGAGTGTGACGTTATTCCGAGAAACGCGAATTTTGTCGCGCAACTCGATTCTTTTCAGTATCGATTTTCGCGCGAAATCAAAAAAGTCACAGCCTCTCAGAATGACGGCGAAAAACATTCCCACCGCGGCCGGTTTGCAAGCGCGGCCAGTTGCCAACGCGAACCGGAAATGGAATGGACAGCGAAAACCAACAGCGAGAGAAAAAGCAGATCCCTCGTCGCGAAGAAACCCGCTGCACTCGGGATGACAACGTAAGAAAAAACATGGCGGGCCGAAGGCCCGCCGCTTCGACAGCAAAGGCGAAATGCGAAGGGCTATTGTTTGCCGTAGGTGGCAGTCAAGGTGGCTTTGCCCAGGCTATTCATGAAGCACATAAAGCCGACCATGGCCGCGCTCGATTGCGGATCCAGATCGAGCTTTTCAACCTTCAACGCGTGCACGGTGAAAACGTAGTGGTGCGTGCGTCCTGGCGGCGGTGCGGCGCCGCCATAGCCGGGAGCGCCGAAATCGGTGCGCGTCTGCACCGCACCCGCGGGCAAGTTCCCGCCGCTGCCCACGCCTGCGGCCAGTTCTTTGGCGCTGCCCGGAATATTGATGACAACCCAGTGCCACCAGCCCGATCCAGTTGGCGCGTCGGGATCGTAACAGGTAACCACGAAGCTTTTCGTACCGTCCGGCGCGCCTTCCCAAGCCAGGTGCGGTGACTTATTTCCGCCGGTGTAGCCCATGCCGTTAAACACCTGCGCTTCAGGAAGCCGGCCGCCTTCCTTGAAATCATTGCTCCATACTCGAAAAGCCATGATTGAATCCTCCAACAGATAAGTTAGTGGTGCATGCAGTTCAAAGTCATTACAATTTTAAGGCACGTTTAGGGCGCTGCGAAGGAGCTTCAAGAGAGATTCTTCGCTGCGCTCAGAGCGTGTGACGTTATTCCGAGAAACGCGAATTTTGTCGCGCAACTCGATTCTTTTCAGTATCGATTTTCGCGCAAAATCAAAAAAGTCACAGCCTCTCAGAATGACGGCGAAAACAAAAAGCAAACGGCAAGAGAAAATGCAGATCCCCCGACTTCGCTACCGCGCCCCTAACCGGGGCTCCAAAGCCGCTCCGCTCGGGATGACAACGTAGAACGAACATCACTTCAAAACAAAAGAGAGAGCCTTCGACTCGCTGCGCGATCCTGATCGGATCGCGGACTGTCCACCGAGCCCCTGACCGGGCGCGGCGCTCGCCTCGGGATGACACCACGGAAAATTTGGCAGCTTACTGGATGTACTGGCCCACGTCGGGATTTCCGGTGCCGCTGCATCCTGCAGCGCCGTAGCGCAGAAATTTCTGAACTCGCGAGGCGCCATCCACTTCGCCGACGTAAATGTTCCCTTCGGAGTCGACAGTCACCATGTGCGGCCAATGGAAATCGCCGGCCTGGCGGCCACCGCCGCCGAAGCGACTTAACTCTGTGAGGTTTTGCCGGTTGATGACATAGACCACGTCGTTGCTGAGATCCGCGACATACATGCAGGTCTGCTTAGGGTCAGTCGAAAAGTTCACGGTGCCGGATGTGCCGCCGGAGGTTTGCGGCGCGATGTGAATCTCGCCGACAAAACCGCATTTGCCCGGCTCGCCGTCCGGATTCGAGCAGGGTTTTCCTACTTCGGAAGCTTTGAAGATCTGCACGCGATTGTTGCTGCGATCGCAGACGTAAAGCAGGCCATCGTTGGCTAATTTCGCGCAGTGCACCGGACTGCGGAAGAATTTCGGTTTCATCTGGCCGGCTTTGTACTCGGCGGGCCAAGTGCCGATGCCTTCGCCGACGTCTTCGGCAGCGCCGGGTGCGGCGCCAGGCGCAGCAACGGATGCGGCAGCGGTTGCAGAGGGGGCAGGGGCTCCGCCACCAACACCACCACTGGCGGGCGCAACGTTGCCATTTTCGCCCACAACGGGATTCTGTCCATAGGCACCGAAATGTCCGACGTATTTTCCGGTGGCGGCGTCCACGATCAGGACGCGGCGATTGCCGTAACCATCGGCGATGTACATCAGATTCGTTTTCGGGTCGACCACCATGTCGGCCGGCCAGAAAGGCTGCGGCGTTCCGTTGACGCCTCCGTTCGTATCGTTGCTATTCGGCCCTTTCGCGCCAGGAGTGCCGATCTGCATCACGAATGTTCCGTCCGACTTGAACTTCAGAATGTGCGAGTCATTGCCGAATTTCGGCGCCCAGGGATACTGGCCATGGAAATTGCGGGCCTGTCCATTGCCGGCGAGATAGACAAAATCATTTTGATCGACATAGATGCCATGCTCGCGAGCGGGCCAAAAGCAGCCGTCCTGCTGGCGACATTTGGTGTCGAGAAAACCGGGATCGCCGGGACCACCCCAGGCTTGCAGCAAATTACCGGCCTGATCGAATTCGAGCACCGAGGGAGCGGGCATACAGCAGCCGTTGAGCTGCCCGAAAGGGCGAGGGAAACCGATCGGGCTGATGGGCCGGCCCTTCGCATCGGTGCCGGCGGCACCTTGCATTCCGGTATCGGTGCTGCTGAGCGAACGCGGCCGGTGATAGACCCAGATGTGATCGTGCTTGTCGACGGTGATTCCGCCAACATCTCCGATGACCCAATGGTGCGGCAACGGTTTCGGGAAGGCGGGATCGAGCACAAAGCTGGGCGCGGTTCCCTTGTGATCGGGATGGATGGCATCAGCGAGGCGATCGAGAACGCGCGCTTTC
>DASZMG010000051.1:0-10315 GCA_035551975.1 Candidatus Acidiferrales bacterium
GTTTGCAGTTGCTGTTTGCAGTTGCTGTTTGCAGTTGCTGTTTGCAGTTGCTGTTTGCAGTTGCTGTTTGCAGTTGCTGTTTGCAGTTGCTGTTTGCAGTTGCGCCGCCATTCTGAGAGGCTGTGACTTTTTTGATTTTGCGCGAAAATCGATACTGAAAAGAATCGAGTTGCGCGACAAAATTCGCGTTTCTCGGAATAACGTCACACGCTCTGAGCGCAGCGAAGAATCCCTCTTCGCCTTTTCCGCAGCAGCGGGCTTCAGCCCGCCATCCGTTCATGAATCACGGCTTTCGACGCCACTGAGTGCTTTGTGGATCGCGGTTTTAGCCGCGACATAAAGCGAGCGCGAAGCGCCATACCGCTCGCGGTGCCTTTTCCGGCGAGCTTTTGGCTTCCACTAGCGCCACTACACCACTAGCCACTTTCTTTAAATTCTTTTGAACGCCCGCTCGATTTCGCGCGTGGAATACCGCAGCACCACTGGACGCCCGTGCGGGCAGCTCATGGGATACTCGGTCTTCGCCAGCTCGCCGAGCAGCCATTCCATTTTGGTGGTGTCGAGCGGCGTATTCACTTTGATGGCTGCATGGCAGGCGGTGGAGGCGGCGATTTTCGATTGCAGCGAATCGATGGAAATAGCCTGGTTCTCGCGTCCCACGCCGTCAAGAATCTCGCAGAGCAGCTTTTCCGCATCGGCGCTGGCAATGCCCGCCGGCGCGGCCTGTATCGCGACGCTGCGCCCGCCCATCAATTCCGCCTCGAAGCCATTCGCGCGCAATTCGTCGGAAATTTGCTCGAACGTGGCCAGTTGACGAGGATTCAGCTCCACAATGAGCGGCATCAGCATCCGCTGCCCGCCCACTTCGCCTTCGCGGCGCGCGCGCAGGTGCTGCTCGAACAGCACGCGCTCGTGCGCCACGTGCTGATCAACGATCCAAAGCCCATCGCCATTCACGGCCACAATGAAGCTCGCGTTCACCTGCCCGAGCGGTTTCAAATCCGCGATTTCCTCCGGACTCGGCAAGCTCCCGGCTGAGCCGCCCGCCACAGCTACGGGCGCCATTGCAGGAGCGGCAGCCGCTGAAACATTCGCTGAATATTGCGGCGGCGGAAAATCGATTCCGGCGCCCGGCGTAAAACCGAAGCGTTGTGGAATGGGCCGGTCCGGCGCGCCGCTCAGCTCGAATCCTTCACTGACGGCGGCACCTGATCCAAATGATGTCGGAATCACTGCGTGCGGCGGCCCAGGCGCCGCATCCGATGGCGTCACTCCATTTCCGCCGTTCACTGGCGGCATCGCTCCCGGACTCATCCCGCCCGCCGAAGCAGTTGCCGCTGCCGCTCGCGCCGCGGGAAAACCCGGGATCGGCCGCGCCAGCGAAAGCGCGTGACGCAGCGCGTCACGCGTGAAGTCGTGCACGAATTGCGGATGCCGGAAGCGCACTTCGATCTTCGCCGGGTGCACATTTACGTCGACTTCCTTGTAGGGCAAGTCAATAAACAGCAGCACCACAGGAAAAACGCCCGGCGGCATGATGTTCCGGTACGCCTCGCCAATAGCATGCAACAGCAGCCGGTCGCGCACCAGCCGCCGGTTCACAAAAATGTAGATGCCGTTGCGATTCGGCCGCTGCACTTCGGGCCGCGACGTAAACCCCGTCACGCGGATCGTCGCCGATTGCTCGTCCGCCTCAAGCTGCGGCTCGGTGATTGCCGACCGCACCGGCGCTTCATTCGGCGGAATTTCGGTGAGTTCTTCGAGCGCTTGCCGCCCGAAAATCTGGTAGATGCGATCGGCCAGCTTTTCCACCGGCGCGCAATTCAGAATTTCCTGCGTCGGCGTCTTCAGCAGAAATTGCCTGTCCGGATGCGCCAGCGCGTAATGCGTCACCAGCGATGCGATGTGCCCCAGTTCGGTTGACTCGGACTTCAAAAATTTCCGCCGCGCCGGAACGCAGTAAAAAATATCCGCCACGCTGATCGACGTGCCCGGCGGCACGCCCGCCGGCTTCACGCTGATCAGTTTTCCGCCGGCGAATTCCACGCGCGTTCCCTGCTCTTCTTCCGGCGTACGCGTTTCCAGCACCAGCCGCGACACCGACGCGATCGACGGCAGCGCCTCGCCGCGAAATCCGAGCGTGGCGATCGAGAGCAGATCGTCCGTGGTGCGCAGCTTCGACGTGGCGTGCCGCTCGAACGCCAGCAGCGAATCGTCGTGATTCATGCCCCAGCCGTCGTCCACCACGCGAATCAAATGCTTCCCGCCCGACTCGATTTCCACCCGAATCGACCGCGCCCCCGCATCCAGCGCGTTTTCCAGCAGCTCCTTCACCACCGACGCGGGCCGCTCCACCACCTCGCCCGCCGCGATGCGATTGGCCACATTCTCCGCAAGTATGCGTATCCGGCTCATATAGGCATCTTCCGCGGTAAAGGAAGGTTTTTAGGGGGTCGGAGCTTCAGCTCCGACATTCCGCTGTGCGAGAAGGATGGGGCTTTAGCCCCTGAGGAACAGATTTTCAGCCGCTCCGGCGGTCCATCCAATTGGAATTTTCTAGCGGCCGAACCGAATTGCCAGTGCGCCGCATTTTGCACCAAGTGAGCACGGACTGGATTTTCATGAATATATTTCAATTTCCGCTGAAAGTCCGCTAGGTCCCGAACGCTCTCTTCGTGGAACCCAGCTTGCCAGATCTGCATTTTGGAATCCGATTGCTCATGAATTGCATGAGAACTTCCGCCCTTAATAAGCTGTACAGCCTTTTCAAGAGAAGTCCCTTCGGAGGGTGTTAGAAGCAGATGGACATGGTTCGGCATGACCACAAACTCGTGCAGCGAATAGCTTCCGCTGTCGCGATAGTGCAACAAACGGTCCATTAAGATGTCCGCATTCCGAGGAACCTGAAAGATCGCACAGCTCTGCCAGGTCTTTGTCGTGACAAAGTACGTGAAGCCAGGAGACGTGCGGTGTTGCAAACGGCCCATGTGTTCCTCAGGGGCTAAAGCCCTTCTCCTTGCCTCGCTGTTATGTCGGAGCTAAAGCTCCGACCCCCTAAAACGCTCGCGCAGTTCAAGCAAGCTTCAAGATTATGGTTGCCGAATTTCTTCCCTGGCATAGACACCACCGGGCACCACCAATACACCCGTGGGGGCGTTGCAACTAGGGCAATTCATTCTTTCCGCCGCTCCTCCAAGAATATTGGCAGAATGCGACCAGCCGACGACTTTCCACTTTTTGCCACAGTTTTGACACTGTGTTTCTTCATAGCTGGGAAACGCGACCTGCAACTCCGCTAGTTGCTCCACATCCACCTCGGACGGCGCCTCCGCCATCAAATCCTGCGCGGCGGTGGTCTTCGGGAACGCAATCACCTCGCGAATCGACTTTTCCCCCGCCAGCAGCGCAGTCACGCGATCCATCCCCAGCGCGATTCCGCCGTGCGGCGGCGTGCCGTACGTCAGCGCGTCCAGGAAAAATCCGAAGCGCTGCCGCGCCTGCTCGTCGCTCAGCCCCAGCGCCTTGAACATGCGCGCCTGCACATCCTGCCGGTGAATTCGGATGCTCCCCGAGCCCAGCTCCACGCCGTTCAGCACCAAATCGTATCCCTTCGAGCGGCATTCCCACGGCGCCGTTTCCAGCTTGTCCAAATCTTCCTCGACAATTCCGGTGAACGGATGCTGCGCGCTCACCCAGCGTTTGTCGCTCTCGCTCCACTCGAAAAGCGCGAACCCGGTGATCCACAAAAATTCCCACTTGCTGCGATCGATCTGGTTCAGCTTGTCGCCCAGATACAAGCGAATCTGCCCGGCCACGCCTAGTGATGTATCGCTGTGCTGAATCTGTTCTTTCGCCGCCGCGGCGACAATCAAATCGCCCGGCTTCGCGCCCACAGCTTCGGCCATTTTTTTCAATCCCTCGGCACCGAGGTTTTTCTCGAGCGGCGACGAAAATCCATCCGCCGTGACCTTCACCGTGTACACGCCGCGCGCGCCTGCTGACTTCGCAACTTCCGCCAGTTCGTCCAGTTGCTTGCGCGACCACCCCGCCGCGCCCGGCGCCACCAGCGCCTGCACGTTCCCTTCGATCCGCAGTGTCTCGCGCGCAGGCTCGAAGTGCGCGGTCACATTCTGCAGTTCCATGCCGAAGCGCAGGTCCGGCTTGTCCGATCCGTACCGCCGCAGCGCGTCCTTGTAATCCAAATGCCGGAACGGCCCCTTGGCCTGCACGCTTACCACGCTGCAGGCGCGCTCCATCACCCGCTCGATGGCCTCGAAAATATCCTGCTGCCGCGGAAACGACATCTCCAAATCCAGCTGCGTGAATTCCGGCTGGCGATCGGCGCGCAAATCTTCGTCGCGAAAGCAGCGCACGATCTGGAAATAGCGGTCCATTCCGGAGATCATCAATATCTGCTTGAAAATTTGCGGCGACTGCGGCAGCGCGTAGAACTGCCCATGATGCACGCGGCTCGGCACCAGGTAATCGCGCGCGCCCTCGGGCGTCGAGCGCGTGAGCATGGGCGTTTCAATCTCGAAAAATCCCAGCTCGTCGAGCGCCTTGCGAATCTCAAAAATAATCCGGTGCCGCAGCTCGATATTGCTGTGAGGCTTCGGCCGGCGCAGGTCGAGATAGCGATAGCGCAGCCGCGTCTCTTCGCTCGCGGTCACGTCGGCTTCCACCTGAAACGGCGGTGTCTTGGCGTTGTTCAGAATGTGCAGCTTGGCAGCCAGCACTTCAACTTCGCCCGTGCCGATTTCCGGATTCGCCTTCTGCCGCTTCAGCACCCGCCCTTCGACCGCCACCACAAATTCGCTGCGCAGCTCTTCCGCCTTGGCATGCGCCTCGGGATACTGCTCCTTGTTGAACACCACTTGCACGATTCCAGCGCGGTCGCGCAGATCGATGAAGATGAGCTGACCCAGGTCGCGCCGCCGGTGCACCCAGCCCATCAGCACCACGTCCTTCTCCGCGTCCGCCGCGCGCAGCGACCCGCAGTATTGTGTCCGCTTCAGATTGCCAAGTGTGTCTAGCACCTGTTCCGCCCTTTCGCTTCGTCCCTTGTTAAATCCGTTGCGCCGTCATTCTGAGCGCAGCGAAGAATCTCTCTTCGCCTTGTGGGTCACCGATGGCCCGAGGAGAACACTTTTCGGCTTCGACACCGCAAACGACAAGCAACGTGTCATCCCGAAGAGAGCGCAGTTTGCGACCCGGTTAGGGTCGCGGTAGAACCGGAGCGAGTCGAGGGATCTCTCTTCGTGTGCCGCATCCCCCCACAGCATCGCACCCACAAAAGCCTGCGCAGTTTCCGCGAGCCTCTGTTCGCCAGGGCACGGCTTCAGCCGTACCGAAACCCAGCCCCCGAAGGGGGCGGAGGATCGTAGCCCAGCACGTGAGTGCTGGGACAACGTCGGCGCGAAGCACCCTACCGCTCGCGGTGCTTTGCGATCCGGTAAGGATCGCGTCCCGAGCGAGCAACGCGAGTCGAGGGACCAAATGAAAGCCCGCGAGCTTTCGCATTGGGCCTCCGCCTCAAGACTCCACCGCCCCTACGCACCCCGCTCCGCTCTCAATTGTGCCAGCAATTCGCTTTCCGAATATTTGTTCTGCTGCGCGTCCGCCAGCCGCTTCAGCGCGTATGTGCCGGATGCAACCTCATCCTCGCCAATGATCAGCGCATACTTCGCGCCCAGCTTGTCCGCCAGCCCGAGCGCCTTCTTGAATTTCATCTCCTCCGCCGGCAACTCCACCGCAAAGCCCGCGTCGCGCAACTTCCGCGCAATGGCTACCGCCGTGGGATAGCATTTCTCACCCATCCGCGCGACGAACACATCCAGCCCCGGCAGCTTCGGCAGATTCCCGCTTTCCTGAATCGACAAAATCGCGCGGTCCGTGCCGATCGCGAACCCAATGCCCTTGGTCGGCGGACCGCCCAGCAATTCCACCAGGCCATCATAGCGCCCGCCGCCGCACACCGCGTTTTGCGAGCCCAGCCCTTCGGCCGTCACTTCGAACGTGGTCCGCGTGTAGTAATCGAGACCGCGCACCAGCCGCCAGTTTTCTTCGTACGTCACGCCGCGCAGCCTCAATTCTTCCTTCAATTTGGAAAAGTGCTCGCGGCACGCCTCGCACAAGTGGTCCGAAATGCGCGGCAGCGTGGCGATAATCTCCTGCTCTTCCGGCAATTTCGAATCGAGCACGCGCAAAGGGTTCGTTTCGATGCGCCGCTGGCTGTCCGCGCCGAGCCGGTCTTTCACTCTGCGCAATTCCTCGCGCAACAGCTCCACATATTTCGGACGGCAATCCTTGCAGCCAATCGAATTGATGTACAACGTCGTGCGCGTCAGCCCCACGCGATTGAAAAGCACCAGCAGCATCTCGATCACTTCCGCGTCAATCGCCGGCGCATCCGACGGCCCCAGCACCTCCGCGCCGATCTGATAAAACTGCCGGTAGCGTCCTTTTTGCGGACGCTCGCGCCGGAACATCGGCCCCACGTAATACAGCTTCTGATTCCCGGGCAGGTTGTGCATCCCGTGCTCGATGTACGCCCGCACCACGCTCGCCGTCGCCTCCGGCCGCAAGGTGAGAACAGGACCGAAGTGTAAGCTATTCAATCCCGACCGAATTCCGCGCGCCGCCCATTCAAAGTTCTGCTCTGCGCCTGAAGATTCACCCACTAAGAGCTCTTCGCAAGAAGACTTTAAGAGGCCCAAACAATTCTCGACAGCTGCAATAGAGTGTTCGTTCTCTGCTGTTCTGGGCATTTCTCCGCTGATCATCAGAGCTCTAAGCCGATCTAAAAAGGCTCTTACGCTTCGTTCATAGGCCATGAGACCTGATAAATCATGCTTATTGAGGCGTGCGGCGGCCTCGATAAGTGCCGCTCTATGCTGCGTGGGTTCCAAAAGATTATGGTCTTCAAACGTGTACATCTCTTTCGAAACAACATCGGTTTCAGTGCCAATCGAGCGTGCAAACAACGAAGTCTCTTCAAACAGGGGAGTACGAATGTCTCGAAAATTGAACGACTCGAACGTTTCGCGCGCCATGCGCTCAAACCAATTCCACACCGCCGAATCCGGCGGCAAAATATCCCGCGTCCCGCGAATCGCGCGAAACTGCTTTTTCTTTTCACTTACGGCTTGCTCACTCACTCAGCACCCATTTGGCACGGTTTTTTCTTCACGGTGTCATCCCGAAGCGAGCGGTTCTCAGCGAGTCGAGGGATCTCTCTTCGTGTGCCAATTTCGCCTCGCACTCTATTCACCTTGTCATCCCGAAGAGAGCGATTTGGGCGATCCGACAAGGATCGCGCTGCGAGTCGAGGGATCTCTCTTCGTGTGCCAGCATCGCCGTGCAGCGAGTTCACAGCCAAGTCCCTCACTTAGAATTCTCCGCCTTGTGCAATTCCGAATACTCCACATACCGCAGCGCATTCCGATCGATCGCGTCCAAATCCGCCGGCGTTATCTGCCTGCGAACCTTCCCCGGCTGCCCCATCACCACGCTGCCCGGAGGCACTTCCATGCGCTCGGGAATCAACGCGCCCGCGGCGATAATGCTGCCCTCGCCAACTCTCGCGCCATTCAAAATAATGCTGCCCATGCCGATCAGGCAGCGCGATCCGATGGTGCATCCGTGCAAAATCACGTTGTGGCCCACGGTGATGCCGTCGCCCAGCGTGAGCCCGTACTCGTCGTGCTGCACGTGCAGCACCGAGCCGTCCTGGATGCTGCAGCGCGCGCCGATGCGGATCGAATGCACGTCGCCGCGAATCACCGTGCACGGCCACACGCTTGAATGTTCACCGATGACCACGTCCCCAATCACCACCGCCTGCGGGTCGACATAGGCGGTGGCCGCAATCTGCGGCACATGTCCGCGATAAGTGCGAATCAAAGGATTGTTCTCCTTGGAATTTTGTTCCACGGAATGCGCCGGACAGCACACCGACCGGCGTCTTGCGCCACACAGTTTATCAATGGATCAGCGATTTCGCATCACGCGTTTGCCCCCAACAACGCTGCCGTTCTCAAGGCAGTACTCTAAACCTGTGTTGCTTAACGGTGGGGATCACGAAAATGAAGCATTACCGTTCTCAGCCCTGTAAGGGCGACAGATCGTAGCCCACCGCGGCACAAGCTTTTGGTGAGCGGTGGGTTACATCAATGCGCGGAGCGCACACCGGTCGCGGTGCCCTTTCCGCGAGCCTTCGGTTCTTCGAGACACTAGCCACTCAAAGAATCTGCACCACCGGCGCTCCTCCCGCTGCATTCACCGCTTCCAGCCGCGCTATCACATTCCGCGCCACGTGGTAGATGCTCTTCCCTCCCGGCGCATCCTCCCCCATTGACGCCACCGGCTTCCCCGTGTCGCCGCCAATACGAATTTGCGGATCGATCTCGATCTCGCCAAGAAATGGAATGCGGAATGCTTCCGACAGCCGCTCGCCCTCGCCATGCCCGAACACGTCGATGCGCCCTTGGCAGTGCGGACACGAAAAATAGCTCATGTTTTCCACCACGCCCAGAATTTCCACGTTGACCTGCCGGAACATTTCAATCGCGCGGCGCACATCCGCCAGCGCCACAATCGACGGCGTCGTCACCACCACCGCGCCGGTCACCGAAACGGTCTGGATCAGCGAAAGCTGCACGTCACCGGTGCCGGGAGGCAAATCCACCACCAGATAATCGAGCTGCCCCCAACGCACGCTGCGCAGGAACTGCTGCATCACGCTGTGCAGCATGGGGCCGCGCCACACCAGTGGCTTGTCGCCGGGGTTGAGCAGCCCCATGGAGATCATCTTCACGCCATAGGCTTGCACCGGAAGGATGGTCTTCTCATCGAGCGCGCGCGGCTGCTCGGTCGTGCCGAGCATCACCGGCACGTTCGGCCCGTAGACGTCCGCATCGAGCAAGCCCACCGACGCGCCCATGTTTTTCAGCGCAATCGCCAGATTTACGGCAACGGTCGTCTTCCCTACCCCGCCCTTTCCGCTGGCAACGGCGACCAGATTTTTAACACCCTCAATGGGCGATCGGGGTGGTGGAGCTTGTCCCTGACCGGGATGACCAGGCATTCCTGGTGGCATGAAATTCCTTTCGGGCTGTGGCTTTTTGTTCCTTAGGCGACAGAGCGGTATTTTCCAGCGAACGACCACGCCAGCGCTTTGAATCTTCGCACAAATCTTCCGGTCAATGATAAGGCCCCGCGCTCTGCACGCCAAATGAAAGAGGCACCTGGAAGAACCCTGGCATCTTGTAATTGTTTTTATTGCTTGGCAGCAGGGGTTTCGTAGTGCACTGCACATTTCCACACGCCATTTTCCTTGACGTAGACGTTGAGGAACTTGCGCGGGCTATCGGAGGAATTGCCGTGAAAGTCCACCATGGAAGTGCTGATGCCCGTGACAAATCCAGCGTTTCCGTGAACACGGACTTCCACGTTGCTGTGCTTGAACGCGGTGAGTTTCAGCTTGCGGCTGCGAATGTCCGCCAGATGCTGCTGCTTGGTGAGCGTCAGCCCAAGAGCATTCGTGTAGATCAGATCGTCGGTATAGAGTTTGGCGAGTGCGTCCGCATCGCCTTTCTGCAGCGCCTGATTTCTACTTTCTTCGGCGTGAAGTACCTCTTCTTTTGCTTTCGCGTCGGAAACGGCCTTACCGCTGGCTGCAGCGGTCACCGGCGGCGTGATTGCGGGCGCAGCCAGCGCCAAAACGATGAGCCAGAAAAGGGAGCGCAACATTTGTTCTCCATGAATTAACTGCGTCAGTCCCGTTAGCGCGCCACCACCAATTCCGAATCGTGAAAGATGGCTAATCTTCATGGACTTCGCTCATAGGATCCGTTTCGCGGCAAATGTTTAGTTAACGGGCTTGAACCTCTGCACGCGCCGCCCCCAGTCGGTCTCCGCAACGTATATATTGCCCTTTGAATCGACGGCCAACGTGTGGCCATGGTCGAATTCGCCGATGCGGTGGCCTGGGCGTCCGAAGCTGGAAAGAACTTCGCCACTGGCGTGGTCGAGAATCTTCACTTGCTCATCCCCGCCATCGTCCACGTACATGTATTTCTGCTCGCGGTCCGGTGAAAAGCCGATCCACCACGTAGTTCCCCAATTATCCGGAAACGGACGCCCTCTCTTGATCCAGATGTTCTTCTTAAAGCTGCCCATCTTGTCGAACACTTGAATGCGATCGCCCTGTCGATCGCATACGTAAATGAGCCCGTCATTCCCGAGAGTCACGCAATGCACGACCTGCATGAATGCACCGCCGGCGCCCTGGTCAGCCTCTTCTTTCGTACCCTGA
>DASZMG010000052.1:0-1846 GCA_035551975.1 Candidatus Acidiferrales bacterium
CTTCCACAGCCACTCGGATCAACCGGGCCGCTGGCCGCCCTGGATGCACGCCTGTCTTGATGTCGTATTCGAAACCGTGCCACGGGCAGACGATATGCGGGCTCGATTCGTCGAACGCAAATCCGTGGCTCTCGCCGCCGCCATCGATCACTTCAGTCACACGCGGAATGATCTTACCCTGGCAAACCGGTCCGCCCTGGTGCGCACAGCGATTGAGATAGGCGTAGAGCTGGCCATCGACGCGGAAAATCCCGATCGTCGCCTCGCCGACGTCAACCACCAGGCGTCCGCGTTCCGGAACCTTCTCGCCTGGCCCCACGTAAACCCTCTGCGATGTGGCTGGCATATTGCCCCCTAGTACGTGCGCGTTCGAAACGAGGCGGTCTCGCCGTGAGGTCCTACGCCCGTACCGCCAAAAGCGCGCAAGCGCGCATCCTGCCCAAATCGCGGCTATTGTATGTTGAGAACAGGGGGTTATCAACTCACACGATCTGTGGTACACTGCCTTTGCGCTTAATACAGCGGCTGTGTGGTGTGGTTGCTCTCGTCGGTTATCTGCTGAGAATGCCCCGCCTTTAGTCCCATCCGAAGTCTTCAGCGTAATTTAAAAACAAGGAATGGAACTGCAGCTTAGACTACTCGCTAGGACTCTATCCAGCGGGTTGCGGCTCGCAGCTTCCAAAGAAAACACTTAGACAATGCAGAATTTTTCAGAATTACAAATTTCGGACTACAGCAAACAACGTCTGTCGTCCGCAAACTTTTCAATCCCCACCCCCGTGCAAGCTGCGGCGATTCCGCCCGCGCTCGCGGGCAAGGACGTACTCGCCACCGCCCAAACCGGGACGGGCAAGACGCTCGCATTCCTGATTCCCGTGATGGAGCAGTTGCTCCAGCACAACACTCCGGGGATAGCGGCACTCGCTCTTGTTCCCACGCGGGAACTCGCCATGCAGGTCATCGAGCAGTACAACGCGCTGCGAGGCAAGCAGCTTCCGCCAGCGGCTCTGGTAGTCGGCGGCCTTTCCGAAGGCCAGCAGATTACTGCCCTGCGCCGTGGCGCGCGGCTGGTGGTTGCTACTCCAGGCCGGCTCGAGGATTTCCTCGATAGAAAACTCGTGAATTTCAGCACGCTGCGCGTCCTCATCCTCGATGAGGCCGATCGCATGCTGGACATGGGCTTTCTTCCCGCAATTCGCCGGATAGCATCCGTTCTGCCCAAGAATCGGCAGACACTCTGCTTTTCCGCGACGCTGGAGGCGTCCGTTGCCCATCTGGTTCACGATTACATGCGTCAACCGATGCGCGTAGCGCTTGGCTCGACCCTAAAGCCTTCCGAGAATGTGCGTGTGCAAGCATTCGAAGTTCCCTCTGATCGTAAACAGGAATTCCTCGAAGGCTTACTCGCCAAGGAATCCGGGCGCTGCCTCATCTTCACGCGCACCAAGCGCGGAGCCGAGCGCCTCGCTCTGAGTCTCAGCCGCGAAGGTTTCTCCGCTGCCGCGATTCACGGAGACCGCTCGCAATCGCAGCGAAACGCAGCCCTGGCCGGCTTTCAACAGGGCCGCCACAGAATTCTAGTCGCCACGGATGTCGCCTCGCGCGGCATTCATGTCCAGGATATCGCGCACGTAATCAACTACGATCTTCCCGACGTGGCCGAGAATTTCATTCACCGCGTCGGCCGGACAGGCCGAGCAGGCGCACAAGGTCTTGCCTCCACTCTTTTCGGAGCCGATCAGCGAGGGGAATTGCTCGCGCTGGAGCGCACTCTCGGCATCCGCATCGAGCGAATGAAAACCAGCGATCTGCCGCCACGAAGGGAACGGAAAATCTCCGACCTTCA
>DASZMG010000053.1:0-14573 GCA_035551975.1 Candidatus Acidiferrales bacterium
ACGGCGCGGGAACGTCACGCATGCTTGAAGTGCGTGGTCCCATGATGGTGAAGAACGATTATTCGGAAGCCACGATGAAAGTGCGCACCTGGCAGAAGGACATGTCCGTGATCGGCGACTTCGCGCGGAAGATGGAATGCCCTACCCCGCTGTTCTCAGCGAGCGCGCCGATCTACATCGCGGCGATGGCGCAGGGATTCGGAGACGCGGATACTGCTTCCGTTTGCGCCGTGCTGGAAGAAATGGCCCACCACCTGCGAAAACCGTAAGAGCGCTTTAGTGCGGTTGGCTCGCCACGTGAAGGTTGTGCATGCCTGAAAACAGGAACATGCCCGTCGCGGCCGATTGTGGCACCCACCACGTGCGACGCAAAAAGCCGATCTGGCTGCGCTGCATGTGGCGCGCGGCAAAATCCAACGCTACAGGCGCTACCTGAATGGCCGCGTAGATTCCTGCAGACTCCGCGAAGGGACGCATCAGCGGATCGGCTTCAAGCGCGCCCCGGCCGATCGCCAGGCGCGTGGAGTAGGCGTCGAAGGCTGCCGCTGCGTGCTCGGCGGCCGCGAGCGCCAGCCATTTCCGGCGAGATGGAGTCGATTCCGGCTCGACGAAGCGCAGCGCCTTCGATTCCGGCGTAACGATACGGATGGCAGAAAGTGATTCCGAACTGCGCACCACCGAAGCAAAAGAAGAAGGGCTGAGCGCTGTTTCGGACGAGCTTGGCGCTTGCGAACCGTCGAAGCTTGGGGCGGCACTTAAGGTTAGACCGGTATTGGTCGCCAGCAGAGTCTCTTTTGTCGTCTGTTCCGCAAGCGCGGCAGCCGCAGAAGCTGAGACTTCGCTCGTGCCGCTGGATCGTTCTTGGGAGCTTGAGACAGCCGCTAAGGGCTGCGAAACGGCTGCAACTGCGTGCAGGTGGACGAACAGGGCAGCGATGGCCAGAACCATGGAAGGGGGCTCCTTGGTCTATCTGGCTGAGTGAAAAGCATGGCTAGTACCAGTAAGGTTCTAGGGTAAATCCTGTAGTTTCATGGCGGGTTCGGGTACAGGAATACTGTAAATGGAAATCGCTTTCCACCGTGAGGGAGGCAGGATGCCCTCGAGAGAAAGGGTTTAACGCGCCAAAGAGGTCACGGCGATGAAGGAACGCATGCGCGGGTCCATCCAGTCGCGCAGGGCGTCACCGAGCAGGTTGAAGGCGAGTACGGCAGCCATGATGGCCAGCGCGGGGAAAATCACCAGATGGGGAGCGTCGAACAGATGGCTGCGCGCGTCGTTGAGCATGGAGCCCCAACTCGGCATTGGCGCGAGCACGCCGACGCCGAGAAAGCTGAGCGTTGACTCCGCGAGAATCGCGCCAGCCATCGCGATGGTGGCCTGCACCAGCACAGGCTGAAGAATGTTCGGCAGAAGATGCCGGATCAAAATGCGCGCGTTCGAAGCTCCGAGTGACCGCGCTGCCAAGACATATTCCATTTCCTTCGCTTGCAGCACCTGCGCGCGCGCCAGCCGCGCGTAACCGGCCCAACCCGTGACGACCAACGCGAAAATCACCTTGTCGATCCCCGGACCAAGAAATGCGGCAAAGGCGATGGCCAGCAGAATTCCCGGGAACGAAAGAAACGCGTTGATCAGGACGATGGTGACGAAGCGGTCGAACCATCCGCCAAAATAGCCGGCGACGGCGCCGATGGCTAGGCCGATCACTCCGGCGCCGAAGACGACGCTGACGCTCACCAGCATCGAGACGCGCGCGCCGTAGATAATACGCGAAAGAATGTCGCGGCCGAGCTGGTCGGTACCCATCCAATGTGCAGGGCTGGGACCAGCCAGGCGAATGGCAAGATGCTGCGTGGTGGGATCGGCGGGGGCGATCCACGGCGCGCCAATTGCCAACACGACCAACAACAGCGTGAGGTAAAACCCCCAGCGGCCGGTGGCGTGTTGCCGTAGAAATTCGCGCAGCGCGTTCATTCGAAGCGCACCCGCGGATCGACGAAGGCGTACACCAGATCGGTAAGCAGATTCACGATGACGTAGGAGACCGCAATCAGCAGAATGCAACCCTGCAACAAAGGATAGTCGCGCGCTTCGATGGCCTGCACGGCCAGGCGTCCGATGCCAGGCCAGGAGAAAATCGTTTCAGTGACGATGGTGCCGGCCAGAAGCGTGCCGAACTGCAAGCCGAGAATGGTGAGAATGGGAATCAGCGCGTTGCGAAAGGCGTGGCGAAACAGCACCGCCGATTCGGGCAAGCCTTTCGCGCGCGCGGTGCGGACGTAATCGCTCGAAAGCTCTTCGATCACCGAAGTGCGAACCATGCGCGTGAGGATTGCCGCCAGCGCGGCGCCCAGCGTAACCGCGGGCAGCACCAGGTGAGATATTCCGCCGCGCCCTGACACCGGCAACCAGCCGAGCAATACGGAAAACAACAATATGAGCACCGGGCCAAGCGCGAAATTCGGCACGGATAAGCCGAATAACGTGAATATGCCCACAGCGTGATCGGTAGATGTGCCGCGGCGCTCAGCGGCCCACATGCCCGCGGGAATTCCGATGGCGGCGCACACCACCAGAGCGACGATGGCCAGCTCCAGCGTTGCCGGATAACGCGACAAAATCACCTGTGTGACCGGCTGCTGAAAGCGGAACGATTCGCCGAGGTCTCCGTGGAGGAATCCGCCGAGATAGTGCGCGTATTGCGCGCCGAGAGGCTGGTCGAGCCCTAGCGCATGCCGAAGCTGGTCGAGATCTTCGGCGCGGGCACCTTCGCCGAGCATCTGCCCCACTGGGTCGCCGGGCACGATGTGCGCCAGCAGAAAAACCATGGTGACGATGAGCCAAAGCGCGGGAATGGCGAACAGCAGCCGCAGCGAAATGTATCGGATCATGTTCTAGCTTGCTTCTCGCGCTCCGGTTCTGGGACTTCCCTTCGTCTGGATTGCGTTCCCTGCGGCCCTGTGGTCATGCTCCTGCTGGTCGAGCGCAGCTGGCCGCAGCGGCTTGATCTTCACGCGCGCCACGCGGCGATGATCCATTTCCATGACCGTGAAGCGATAGCCCTCGGCTTCAAAACTTTCTCCGCCGCGAGGAATGAATCCCAGACGATTCAGGGTGAACCCACCTAACGTCTCATAGGCTGGGTCCTCCGGCAGAGCAATGTTGTACTGAGTTTCCAATTCGCGAACGGCGATAGCCCCGTCAAAAAGCAGCTCTCCTTCGGGCAGCACGTGCGGGCCTTCCACCACATCGAACTCGTCGTGAATTTCGCCGACCATCTGCTCCAGGATGTCCTCGAGCGTGGTGAGCCCGAGGATGCTGCCGAATTCGTCGACGATCATGGCCAAGCCGACGCGCTTGGCGCGAAACTCGAGCAGTAATTCGCTGGCAGGTTTTGTTTCCGGCACGATCAGAACCTCGCGCAGCATATTTCTGAGATGAAATTCCGTGGTGGCGGCTCCGTCGTCGGGAGTGGCCCGGGCGATATCGAGCAGCACCCAGACCACGTCCTTGATATGCACGAAGCCGAGAATATGATCGAGGCTGCCTTCATACACCGGAACACGCGACCGCTGCGTGGCGGCGAAAAGCTTCATGGTCTCATCGAGCGTGGCGTCCACCGGAAGCGCATGCATGTCCGGCCGCGGCACCATGATTTCGCGCACCTGGATTTGGTTCAGCTCCATGGCGTTCTGAATGAATTCGACTTCGGTGGCGGGAATGAAACCGCGGTCGCGAGCCTGCTGCAGCATCACCTGCAGTTCCTCGCTGGAGCGCAGCATGGTGTGGCTCTGGTGTGAAGTGACGCCTAGGGCGCGCGTGAGCGTTTCGGCAGTGTTGTCGAGCAGGTCGATGGCCCAGCGAAACGTGCGCAGAAACCAGTGAAACGGCCTCGCCACCAGCAGCGCCACGCGCTCGGCGCGCGCCAGGCTGAGGCTTTTCGGAACGAGCTCGCCCAGCACGACCTGCAAAACCGTGAGCAGCCCGAAGGCGATAGCCAAGGCAATGGTGTGCGCGACAATCGCCGCGATGGGGCTCTGAAAAGAGCTGGCCATCGGCATCAAAACCGTGGCCAGCGTGGTTTCGCCGAGGTAGCCGAGCAGCAGGCTGCAAATGGTGATGCCCACCTGCACGCCGGAAACCACGCGGTTTAGGTCAGCAATCAGCTCGCCCACGATTTTTGCCCGCGGGTCGCCCTTTTCAATGAGCTGCCGCACGCGCGAATCGCGCACGGCTACCAGCGAAAATTCCGTAGCGGAGAAAAAAGCGTTGACGCCCACCAGGAAAAGCACGCCGAAAAGATGGAGCGCGCTCATATCTGCGGATCTCTCACGAGAAGAGGTCGCACGAGAAGTTGCGGCGTTGCGTCCGCTGTTGGCGCTAGCGTGGCAGCGTCACCGGATTCCAGCCGGACGCGCCGCATTCACCGCTGCGAAGCTTTGCCCGAAGCGATGGTCGCATTGTACTCCGAGGATTTTCCTCGCGGTACGCTGAGAATCTTCCAGTTTTCGCTGGCCACCTGCTTGGCGATGTAGACGATCTGCCCGACGTGGTAAGCGATATGCGTATTCTGGCGCGTGATGGCCTGCAACACGGAATGCGCCTCGCCGCGAATGGTGATCTTCTTCGGAAGATCCGCGTCCGTGAGCGTGGCCATCGTGTCGAACAATTGCTTCCAGCCGGCGTCCCAGGCGGCTATTAGTTCGGCGCGCGTGGCGAATGGCCGGTCGAACTCGTCATCGCGGTTGCGGTCGGGCTTTTCACCGTCCGTGGTGAGAAAATCACGCCAGCGCGAGCGCATGTTGCCGGAAAGATGCTTCACAAGCGTCGCCATCGAATTCGACCCGGCGTCAGGCGCGAAGACCAACGCTTCGTCCGGGACTTGCTCGAAGGCGCGCTCGGCTAGCCGCTTGTAGTAGCGAAAGTTATCGGTCGCGTCCTGGATGTAAGAAGTGGTGAATTCGAGCGCCATGAGTGCGATTGTGCATCGTTCAGCCCCGCCGCGCAAGCTGACTCACGCTCGCCGACAGTTCGAAGACAGGAAACGCTTGCGACTGCGCGGCGCACTTGCCCGGCTTCGCCGGGACGTTTATATTGGGCACTGCGCTTACGAGCGCAAAATCGCAGTGTTTGAAGGTGAGATGAGTTCCACCACGAACAAACCGGCGGAAGCGCCGAAAAAGGGCGACTTCGAAAAATCGCTCACGCGGCTCGAAGAAGTCGTAAAGCGTCTTGAAAGTACCGAGCTTTCGCTCGACGACGCTATGAAGCTCTTCGAGGAAGGTATGAAGCTGTCCCACGAATGCCAGAAGCAACTCGAAGAGGCCGAAGGACGCGTAGAAATCCTCCTGAAGAAAGCCGACGGCAAGATCGCCGCGCAGCCGTTTGAGCCTCAAGATGAAAATTCCTAGGTTGGCCGTGTTTTTATGGCATCCGCGCTGCCAGTTTCCTTCCGTTCTCCCCAAGGCATGAAGCTTCCTGACTTTTTTGAAGCGGACCATGCTCTCGTCGAAGCGGCGCTGGAGAAGCTACTTCCACCCGAAAACAAGCGACCTGCTTCCATTCATCACGCCATGCGCTACAGCGTGTTCGCCGGGGGCAAACGCATCCGGCCGATTTTATGCCTGGAATCGGCGCGTATGTTTAAGCCCGATCTTGCCGGCGCGGTCCAAGTCGGCTGCGCGCTCGAATGCATCCACACCTATTCGCTGATTCACGACGATCTGCCCGCGCTCGATAATGACGATCTGCGCCGCGGCAAGCCCACCAACCACAAAGTATTCGGCGAGGCCATGGCCATCCTGGCCGGCGACGCGCTGCTCACGCTTGCCTTCCAGGCTCTTGCCGATGCTCCCATTGCGCCTGAAGCACGCGTGCGCGTGATCGCGGAAATCAGCGCCGCCGCGGGAACGGTGAACGGCATGGTCGGGGGCCAGGTAGCAGACGTCGAAGCGGGCGGCAATCCGGTGGACGCGGCCATGCTCGAATATATTCATCGCTCGAAAACGGCAGCGCTCATTCGCGGGTCCATTGTCGCGGGCTCGATCGCCGGTGGCGCCGCTCCAGAAGATGTGGCCCGCCTGCGCGCCTTCGGCGAAAACATTGGCTGGGCCTTTCAGGTGGTGGACGACATACTCGACGTGGAAGAATCTTCCGCGGCGCTGGGCAAGACGGCAGGTAAAGACCAGGCGCAGCAGAAGGCCACCTATCCCGCGCTGTATGGACTTGAAAAGTCGCGCGCCATTGCCGCCGAGCTGGAATCTTCCGCTTTGCGCGAACTGGAGCCGTTTGGCGAGCGATCCGTGCGCCTCCGCGAACTGGCGGCTTTTCTTGTGGCGCGGCGCTCGTGACCATCGCCGCTAGAGCGGCCCTACTTCCTATGCCCGCAAAGACCGGCAAATCGCGCATCGATGTGCTGATGGTCGAGCGCGGACTGACTCCCTCGCGCGAGCGCGCGCAAGCGCTGCTGATGGCTGGGCAGGTTCTCGTCAACGGGCAGAAGGTCGACAAGCCGGGTCAACGCGTCGATACCGACGCGCGTGTCGAGCTAACCGGCGAGCCGCAGCGCTACGCCAGCCGTGGCGGAATCAAGCTCGAAGGCGCGCTCGCCGATTTCGCCGTGAGTGCCGAAGGGAAAATCTGCCTCGATGTCGGTAGCTCCACTGGCGGATTCACCGACTGCCTGCTGCAGCACGGCGCCGTCAAGGTCTATGCGGTAGATGTGAGCATCGACCAGCTTGACTGGAAGCTGCGCAACGATCCGCGCATCTCGACGATCGAGAAAAACGCTCGCTACCTGCAGCCCGGGGACATTCCCGAAGCGCCCACGCTACTCGTGATGGACGTTTCCTTCATCTCGGTGACCAAGGTACTTCCGGCTGTCGCCCCGTTGGCCGCGCCAGGGTCCGATTTCCTGGTTCTCATCAAACCTCAATTCGAATTGGAAAAGCGCGACATCGGCAAGGGCGGCATCGTGCGCGACGCCGGTCTCTTCCCCAGGGCCATCGACCGTGTAACGCTAGTCGCGGCAGAGCGTGGCTTAACCAATCTCGGCGTGAAGCCCAGCCGCTTGCCCGGAGCGGAAGGAAATCAGGAATTTTTTCTTCACGCGCGCGCCGCGCGGGTGGAATAAAATGCGGCCTCCAACAAAATGATTCGCTCCGCCGGCATCGTCTGCAAGCCACTCAAGGAAACTGTTGCCGCCATGGTCCCGCCACTGGTGGCCTGGCTGCACGAGCGCCACATCGACGTTTCGGTGGATGAAGAAACCGCCGCCTGCACCGATTGCGGAGTACGCGTGCTGCCGCGCGAGCAGCTTGCCGAAAATGTGGAGCTGCTCATCGTGCTCGGCGGCGACGGCACTTTGCTTTCCGCCGCGCGCGCACTCAAGGGCCACAAGGTTCCCATTCTCGCGGTAAACCTCGGCGGTCTGGGATTCCTCACCAGCGTCACTCGCGAAGAAATGTATCCGGTGCTCGAACAAGTCCTCGCCGGCAAGCAGCAAATCAGCGAGCGCATGATGCTCAATGCCCAGACCATTCACGATGGCGCACCCGCCGAACAGCAGATCGCGCTGAACGACGCGGTGATCAACAAGGCCGCGCTGGCACGCATGTTGGATTTCGACGTGTATGTGGATCGGGCGCAGGTGGGCCGCTATCGCGCGGACGGCCTGATCGTGGCGACGCCTACCGGATCAACCGCTTACTCGCTCGCTGCTGGTGGCCCCATCGTGCACCCGCATCTCGACGCGTTTGTCATCACGCCAATTTGCCCGCACATGCTCACCAACCGTCCGCTGGTGATTCCAGACACTTCGCACGTAGAAATCGACATTGCCGCGGCCGAAGAGCCGGTGTACCTGACGCTCGACGGCCAGGTCGGCTTTCAGCTTTTGCCGAACGATCGCGTGGCCATCAGCAAATCTTCGAGCAGAGTTTATTTCGTGCAGTCCCCGCAGAAAACCTACTACGAGGTGCTGCGCAGCAAGTTGCGCTGGGGCGAACGTTAGCAGAGTTGTCTGCGGCAAAAGAAGATCCAGGGGAATTACGGCTGAATACCGGCCAGTGTGATCGCCGCGAGAAACAGGCGTTTCACGCCCAACTCTCGCCCCGCAGAATCGTACCATTCGTTCAGCGTGTGCGCGCCGCCACCGCTTCCACCACCGCCCACGGCCACCGCTGGAATTCCCATGGAAAGCGGCACATTCGCGTCGGTGGAGCTGCGCTCCAGCCGCGAACGATTGCCGAGAAAACGGTCGGCGTCGCGAATGGCCTGCACTAGCGCCGAATCCTCGGAAACAGAACCTGCCGGGCGTGTCCCAATGGACCGGAAGCTGATCTGCACCGCATCCTTGTTGCTGCGCGCGGCGAACGATTCATCGCGCGCTCCGAGCTGCATCGCTTCGCGCAGCGAATTTTCCATGCGCGTGAGCTGGTCCTCGCTCTCCGACCGCAAATCCACCTTTACCGACGCGCGCGCCGGAATGGAATTCACCGACTGCCCGCCCTCGATCACGCCAAAGTTGAACGAACTGCGCGGCGTATCCGGCAAGCGAATCGAGGAAAACCGGACGATGCCGCGCGAAAGCGCGGTGATCGGGTTCGGCGCGCCGAAATCCGACCAGCTATGCCCGCCCGGCCCGGTAATGGTCACTTCCACGCGGCGCGAGGCAATGCCCTGCGTGGTGATGTGTTCGGTAGAAGGGCCATCCACGGCAATCACCGCGCTCAGCCGCGAGCCGTAGTGTTCCACCAGGGCGCGCATCCCGCGCAGGTTCCCTTCTCCTTCTTCGCCCACGTCGCCTGCCAGCACAATTGTTTTCGTGGTACGCACGCGCGATTCCGCCAGCGCACGCGCGACACCTGCCAGCGCCGATAAGCCCGCGCTGTTGTCCGAAATTCCAGGAGCGAGCAGTCGCGTGCCGGAGCGCTTCACATGTACATCGGTGCCCGTGGGAAAAACGGTGTCGAGATGCGCGGCCAGCAGGATCACGCCTTTCGGATCGGTCCCCGGCCGCTCGCCGATCACGTTGCCGAGGTCGTCCACGTGTACGTCCAGGCCTGCGGCTTCGAAAAGCTGCTTCAGCGCGGCGCCACGCTGCGCTTCGTTGAATTCAGGCGCGGGAATTTCGGTGAGGCGAATCTGTTGTTCGGTGAGCCAGCCGGTGTTTTTGCCGAGCCAGTCGAGCCCGCGTGTGACCGCCGGGTCCTGAGCGACTTTCATGGCAGCATCGTCAAAGGCGCGGGCCGAAAGCGTCCCCATACACAGCAAGATACAGCAGATGAGAAGGAGTTTCACGCGAATCCTGCGGAGTCTAGCGCCAGTCATCGAGTATGTATATACCAGGACGGTTGTAGCCGGAGCTTGCATCCCCTGATTCCATGGCCACTCCCTGGAGTTCTGTGCGGAATCCGCGGCTATAGAGCGCGGAAAACGCTTCGCGGCGGGCCAGATTCACTCCCGCGCTAATCTTCTGCGCCTTGGCGGCGCGTGCGTATGCTTCCACCGCATCGAGCAAACGCGAGAAATCGGCTGCGGCGCGCGAGCCGGGCGTGACAGCGCCGAATTTCACGTAGCAAACACCTGTTCCGGCTTCCGTGCCGGGTCCGCTATGGCACACGGCCAACCCGCGAAGTTCCGCATCCTCCCACACCAGTAGGGTATCACCCAATTGTTGCTCGGCTACCGAACGAATTTCCCGCTCCACGTCGAGGCCTTCAAAATTTGCGCTGGTTACTTCACGGCAGGCCAGCAGAAGCTGCGGCCACGATTCCGGTGTCGCCTGCGAAAAAAGTTCCGGTGTGCCATTGGCCATTGCCGCAGCCATTTTGGATGCGGTGCTTTCCGCTGAGCCTGAAGCGGGTGCAACGGGCTTGGCCATAATCGCCACCAGGTCGCGCGGCCAGAACCCGAATTTCTGATACAGCCGCATGTGCTTGGGACTGTTCGCAAAAGTGAAAAGCCCGGTGTGCCGGTTGCCCCAAGCGCGAAAGATTTCCATGGTCGGCGCGAGCAACTGCTGCGCCACGCCACGCTCCCAATAGTCTGGCTCGACCGTGAGCGGACCGAAGAACCCGAAGCTGCGCCAGTTCGTGGCGAAATTCGTGCCGATGAGCTTACCTTCATGCTCCGCCGCCACCACTGCTGACGGATCGGCTTTCCAGCGCGTGCGCACGTAGGCGGAATCACCCATGAATCGCGTCGGATCGGGCAATCCGAGAAATGTGCCGAACGCTACGCGCACAATGCGGTCGGCCGCGTCCAGCTCGTTTTCTCGCAGCGGACGGATGTGGACCTTCGCGATGCGTCCCGGACTAGCCATGCGAGTATTAAAGCGTTTTCGCGCGAGCGAAGGCAAGCCTCGCTACTTCTCCGCGTGAGTAATTGCCAAAAGGTCATCACCCAGTGCGTTCTTTCTCTGGCTATGTCACCTTGAAGCGAGCCGACGACCCGATCAGATCGGAGCGAGTAAAGCGTCGTGTTTTCTTTTACGGTGTCATCCCGAAGCGAGCGAAGTTTGCGAGCCGGTTAGGGTCGCGGCAGAACGGAGCGAGTCGAGGGACCTCTCTTCGCGTGCCGAATTCTCTTCTGTTTCCCACACTCGCCGCCGTGTCACTTTTTAGTGGCCGCCGCAAACTAAAACCCGACCACGGAATCGACGATGGCCTGGATGCCGGCGTCGGTCAGCACCCGCTCAGACTGTTTCGCCACTTCCAGAATCCGCTCGACCAGCTCATCGGTCGCCGGAATTCCGCGCTTTTCCAGCCAATGCGTCACGTTCGACTTCCCGCTCAGCGGCCCCACCTCGATAATCTGTTCCAGCCCGAAATAGTGAGACGGCACGCCGCTGTAGATCGCATTCGCCAGCTCGCGATCATCCTTCTTGTATGCTTTGATGATCGCCGCCGCGTGCACACCCGTCGCGGTGCGAAACGCGTCGCGCCCCACCACGGGATAATTTGGAGGAATCGCCGTGTGCGTGGCCCGCGCTACCGTCTCCGAATATTGCTTCAGCTTCGAAAGGTCGCGATCGATCAGCCCCAGCAGCCGCAGATTCACCAGCATCAATTCCATCGGCGTGTTTCCCACGCGCTCGCCCAGCGAAAGCGCCGCCGCGTGCACCTGGTCAGCACCTGCCGAGAACGCCGCAATTGAGTTTGCCACGGCCAGGCCGCGATCGTTGTGCCCGTGCCAGTCCACGCGAATTTTCTCGCCCGAGGGCTGCACGATTTTCTCGATGGCGAATTTCACAAGGGTGTACGCGCCGCGCGGCGTGGCATGCCCCACCGTATCGCACAGCACAATGGCCCGCGCGCCCGCGCGAATTGCCGTCGAATACAGTGCGCAAACTGTTTCGGGATCGGTGCGCACCGTGTCTTCTGTCACGTACATCACCGGCAGCCCTTCGCCCACCGCATACTTCACCGCTTCTTCGGTTACGCGCTTCAGGTGCTCAACCGACCAGTCCTCCACCAGCCGCCGAATCGGACTCGATCCCAGAAATGTCGCCGCCTCAATCGCCATGCCCACACGCTGCGAAATCTCGACGATCGGCGTGATGTCGTTCTTGTGCGTGCGCGCCGCGCAGTTCGGCCGGATTTTCATCCGCGACTGCACGATTTCGCGCGCCAGCGCTTCGGTATCGGCAAACGCCCGCGGCCCCGCACCCGGCAATCCGATGTTTACCGTCTCAATGCCCAGCGCTTCCATCAGGTGCAAAATCTCGATCTTCTCGCCGATGGAGGGATCGCGAACCGACGGATTCTGCAGTCCATCGCGCAGCGTCTCGTCATTTAGCGTCACGCGCCGCCCTACCGGAATCTCCGGCCCCATTTCCGCGTTCCAGTCGTAGATCAGTTCGCCTATTTTCATCGTCACTCGCAGGCTACTCGCAGCTATTCTCAGGTCCTCTGCCAGACGCTGCATTGTTTGTCGGATGGCCCAATACCAATCAGCCGCCCGCTGCCATCATACCGCCAACCCCGGATCCGTCCGCTCGCAAGCCGGTCACGACTTTTGTCGCCTGTGCAGCCTACTCCGGCCGCGTTAAGCTTTGAGCATGGTTGCACGTAGCACGCCTGCATTGGCGATCTTGTTTCTCTGGCTGTTTTGGATACTTTCCTGGGGGATTGCGGCAGCTTGGAGCGATCGCGCCGTTAAGCGCGCCGGCTCAATGAGGCAGGTCCCCTACAACATCGTCTCAGTGATTGGCGCCCTTCTCCTCTTCGCCTTTTACCGGCGTCCCCATATTGTCCTGTGGCGAACGAGGCAGCCCGTGGCCTGGTGCCTGTTCGCTCTCGCTCTCGCTGGCCTTTGTTTCACCTGGTGGGCGCGCCTGCATCTCGGACGCCTCTGGTCACGCTGGGTTGTCCGCAAAGAACACCATCGTGTTGTTCAAAGCGGCCCCTACGCGCTTGTGCGCCACCCGATCTACACGGGAGTCAGTCTCGCGCTCATCGCGACTGCTATGCTGGCTGGGAATTTCTTTGCGTGCCTCGGCGCGGCGCTCATGGTTCTCAGCTTCTACATGAAGGCGCGCCTCGAAGAGCGCTTCCTGCGGGACCAGTTGGGCGCCACAATCTACGACGAGTACGCCCGTCGTGTTCCCATGCTCGTGCCATTTTCCAGGCGACGAACGAGTTAAATTATTGAACTGCCGGGTTCGGTGCTTTCAGCGGCGGTAAAACCGACAATGAGAAATGGAACGGCTCGTGACTGGTCGGTGGGACTACTTCGACGTGACTGCTCGGATGAAAGCGGGGCAAGGCGAGCATTCCCAGCAAAGCACATAACAACATCACCATCGGAAACGCTACTAGCACACGTACTGCCATTTTGTACTGCTTCCATCCTCCCGTAGGTTCAATATCTCTGCTCTGGTCTTGGTCCATGGCCCTTCCCTCTTGTTGCCTGTTTCTCACTTCTTTTCATGACAAATTATCTCTCCACGCACGGCAACCGGCCATGGGGTAGCACCTGTATTTAATGAAAATCATGCGTTGATTGGTTCCATCACATAATCCCCTACGGCGTGAATGTCCAGATGTACGTGCGGTAATCTCCGTCGCCGCGATCAACTGCAAGACCAAGCCAATGTACATCCCTCCCGGCGCTATGCGCGCACCTGCAACGTTGGCGCCACGCCACGAGGAACCTCTATTCGATGTGGCAAATAGAGCTACGTGTAAACTAGGGTTGGAAGATTGCGACGGAGAGCTGTCATTGCAAGACGACTCAAAATGCCCGGTGACCGCCAAACGCAAGTACGCCACCGAAGGTGAAGCGCTCTCCACCGCCGCGCACCAGATAGCCACCGCCAACGCGCCCAAGGATCTTCGCGCCTATTTCTGCTCCTGGTGCGACTCCTGGCACCTTACCAAGAACGCGCCCAAAGCCGGTAAGCGGCGTTCATAATCACTATTTACCGCGCGTGAAGCCAGACCGGCGCGAAGCGATTGCCGCCCACTTGCGGCTGGCTTGCCGCAGCTTTCATCGTTCCCTCTTCGCGCCAGCCTCGACTTAAGCGGTGGCCCTGCTGCTCTGCTGAAAGAATGCCAGCAGATCTGCGTTAATCTGGTCCGCGTTGGTCGCGGGCATGCCGTGCGGAAAGCCCGGATAGACTTTCAGCGTCGCATGCTTCAGGATTTTTGCGGACAGCGGGCCCGCGGCGGCGATCGGCACAATCTGGTCGTCTTCTCCGTGCATCACGATCACCGGGATGTCGATCTTCTTCAGGTCTTCGGTGAAGTCGGTCTCGGAGAACGCCTTGATGCAATCGTAATGGGCTTTCATTCCTCCCAGCATTCCCTGCAGCCACCAGTGCTCGCGGATGCCCTCGGAAATCTTGGCGCCGGGCCGGTTGTAGCCATAAAACGGCAGCGTGATGTCCTTGTAAAACTGCGGCCGGTTCGCCGCCAGCGCCGTGCGCAGGCCGTCGAAAACCGACATAGGAGCGCCCAACGGATTCTTGTCCGTTTTCAGCATGAGCGGCGGAACAGCGCTAATGAGCGCCGCCTTCGCCACGCGCTTGCTGCCATGCCGTCCGAGATAGCGCGCCACCTCGCCGCCTCCGGTAGAATGCCCCACCATGATGGTGTCCTTAAGATCGAGCTTTTCAAACAGCACAGACAGATCGTCCGCATACGTGTCCATGTCGTTGCCGTCCCACGTCTGGGTGGAAAGCCCATGCCCCCTCCGGTCGTGCGCGATCACGCGATAGCCGCGCTGACCGAAGAACAGCATCTGCCCGTCCCAGTCGTCGGCGCTCAGCGGCCAGCCATGGCTGAACACGATCGGCTGCCCCTCGCCCCAATCCTTGTAATGGATATTGATGTCCGCGCCATTTTCCTTGCCAACCGTCGCGTGTGCCATTCAAATTCTCCTTTTTCTTGATGTCGAAACTCTGACTTCGAATCGGGGTCAACAGGGTTGCGGTTTAGAAAAGTTGGTGGCGTTGCGTTTGCGGAGTTGCGTGCGTCTCAGCGAATTCTTTGTCGTGAGTGCAACAGCCTACCACCTTAGCTTGTGGATATGCCAGGCGCCGAACTCACTCAGCGCGCTTGTTTTACCCC